>CAZQSC010000022.1:0-19965 GCA_964595705.1 uncultured bacterium
TGCAGGATCCGTTCGTAAAAAGTCGTATGTCGCCTCCCCTGTGGGGAGGAGAAAAAGAGGCGTGAGCAAAAAAACTGTTGAAATATCAAGACCTTCACTCTCACCCCAACCCTCTCTCCAAGGGAGAGGAAGTATTTTGGGACTTTTTACGAATAAATGAAGATTGGGTTTTCTCTGTTGGCGAAAAGGTAATAACGACTTAATAGTATAGGCGGTTCCCTATCAAAACCGGGTGTACGCTTTATCTTCCCTCGCTGAGGATTATCCCTTCCTCATGCTCTGCTGCCGATTCCTCAACTTCAGAGGTATCTGTTTGAGCAATTTCATGCATCCGGTGGAGTGCCATTAGCCAGCAGACCGTAGACTCGCCTCCCTCATTACGATTTCCGCCAGCGGACTGCAACCCATCCCGGCAGCCTCCTGTGCTGAAATCGTATACTATTTCGTGAAGGTCGTTTCTGCCTAAAAACCAGTCGAAACACCGGTTCATCTCTATGCACCAGATTCTGTCCCGAGTTGCCGTGTAAGCCTCATAGCAAGCATCCACGAGGGCAGCAACCTCAATGGGCTGTTGGTCAAATCGTGCTTTCTTTCCTCCTCGCTTGAACCAGCCCTTGTTGCCTATCACCGAGAGGTGGCCGCCTTTTGAGTCGGTCTGGATTTTAAGGAGCCATTCAAGTGACCGCAGTCCCTGACGCCACATTGCCTCATCCTTAAGCCATTGTCCTGCAGCAATCAAGGCCTGTGGCAAACGGGCATTGCTATAAGTGATAATATCCTCCCCCCACGGCCACTCTTCCGAACTGTTCGTCTGGAACAGACCGAAGAGCCGTTGAGCCAGCAAGCGGAGAGCATCTCGCGCTTCACGATCGCCACCGAATCGCTGAAGATATGCCCGACAGCCAAGAATAGAGTAAGCCCAGGACCGGGGCCAACTAAAAGATAGACAAGCGGGCAGCGCCTGATTAAACAAGCTTGTGGCGAATCCTAAAATAGCTTCTGTCGGCGCATTCTCCACAGTGATGCCCAATGCCCAGAGCGTCCGGCTATGACTATCCTCAGAGCCTATATCTTCAAGCCAGCGCCTGTCGTAGGACATGAAATTCCGCACCCGACCGCTCTCTCTGTCCAGGGCATAATCAAGAAAAGATAAATAGATGTGCAAAAGTGGCAAAATGTTTTCATCTTTGAAAAGTCTGAAGTTCATCAGAGCGACGATCGCTGCGCGGGCATTATCATCGGTGCAGTAGCCATGGGAGCGGTTCGGGGTTGTATAGATAGCATGCTGAAAAATGCCTGTATCGTCAGTCATCATCCGGAGATGAGCCAGGTTGATCTCAGGGACAGCAAGCTGCTCGACCACAGTACGGCGGATACGCCAGCGCACCGCCAACTTCCCATACTCACGTACGGCCCGCTGAAAAACCTCTAAGTATCTACCTGCTACCTCCTTCCAGATCATCTGCCGTCCGAATTGATAGGCGCGTTTCCGTAGACGATGTCGCTTCGTTTCGTTACTGAGGAGCTCACATAGCTGACTGGCCAATGCGTCTGCATCCCTAAAAGGTACCAGGCAACCGCGTTCATCGGCCAATAATTCCTCAGCATACCAATAAGGAGTAGAAATGACCGCTTTTCCACATCCTATCGCATAGGCCAGCGATCCCGAAGCACTCTGCTCCTTAGACAAATACGGAGTCACGCAGATATCTGCCGCAACGAGAAATTGCAGAAGCTCTTCAAGCTTCACAAATCGCTTATGGAAAACAACATGTTCTTTTAACTTCAACTGCTTGACCAATCTTTCCAACGAAACCCGATACTGTTCACCAAAACGCCGTTTGATCTCTGGATGAGTGGCGCCGAGTACAATATACAGGACATCAGGAAACTCTTTTACCAGTGACGCAAGGGCCTCAATGGCCACTTCAATGCCTTTGTTCGGATTTAGCAACCCAAAAGTTAAGATGACGCGGCGTCCTTCAGCGTGAAATTTATCCTTATAATAAGCGGGATCAAGAAAAGGTACATCTGGCACTCCGTGATGAATCACCAGTATCTTCTCTCTGGGCACTCCATAAACATCAACCAAGAATTCAACCGCCTTTTGCGAGTGTACTACTACCAGTGAGGAATAGGAACAGATGGACTTCAAGATATCCAGTTGTCCGGCCGTGGGCGCTTTAAGCACGGTATGCAAAGTAGTCACAACTGGCTTTTTCAGGGCGGCAAGCAGCTGTAAAATGTAGGCACCATCGTTTCCCCCAAAGATGCCGAATTCGTGCTGAATGTTGACCACTTCTGTCTGGGAGAGATTGAGTAAATCGGCAGATTCTCGATAATCTGTGCGGTGTTGCTCCCGGATATCGAAACGTACTTCATCTCCATAATTATAAACTTCATGTGGCTTGTTTAAAGCAACCACTTGTAAATTCTCAGACTCACTAAGGGATTCCTTGTACAGTTGAGCAAGCGCATGCACTAAGTCGTAAGTGTAGGTCCCAATCCCGCATCGGCGGGGGGGATAGGTAGCGACAAAGGAGACCCGAATTGGCTTTACGATTGTTTCTGGCACAGAGCTATCACCTCTTCTCTGTTAAAATGCATCTGTTAATGCTGGCTAAGTATTACACCCCGCTGTACACAGCCACTGAACTTAGGCACAGCATCAGGGGTGACTAATCGGAGGCAGTTTGTGAAATTTTCCACCTGCTTTCTCTCTCGTACCGACGAAGAGTCTGATCTCCACACTCTAAAGGATGCTAAGTATCAGGCCTCGCTGGTTGATGATAATGGACATTCTGCAATCCACACATTTTTCACTCCTTCCTATCGTGCGTTGGGTGAGACTTGATATATTCTATCAACTGGTCCATATCTGCTATGGCCAATCCGACAGCCGTATCAGCAGCGCCATAATAGAGATGAAGTTCGTTTGCCTCCGGGTCAATAATGGCACCTGATGGAAAAACGACACCGGGGACATCCCCCACACGCTCGTAATTTTCCTTAGGAGCAAAGACCCAGTCATCACTGCGGCAGATAATCTTCCACGGCTGCTCCAGGTCCAAAAGTGCCAGGCCCACTCGATAGAGACTGCCGGAGGCGGTCACCCTTACTCCGTGGTAGATAATCAACCAACCCGTGGGGGTCTCAATAGGTGGAGGTCCTAACCCAACCCTGTGGCTATCCCACCATCCAGGCCTCACAGGGATTAACATGCGGTGTTCGCCCCAATGTCTCAAATCTGGGGAAAAGCAAATCCAGATGTGAGCCTCTCCTCGGATAATAGGCCGATGAATTAACACAAACCGTCCGTTGATGAGACGGGGAAACAGGGAAGCATCTTTATCTTCGGGAGGAAGGAGTGCTCCAAAACGGGTAAATGTTTGGAAGTCTTTAGTCAGGGCCAAAGAGATAAGAGGGCCTCCTGTAGAGAAAGAGACATAGGTTATTGCGTATTCCTGTCGCTCTTCCAGCCAGACAATCCGTGGGTCTTCAAGCCCCCAAAGTTCTTCCTTGTATCTCAGATTAGGTTTTAGAGTTGGTGTCGAGGAAATGCGCCAATCTGTCTTTCCATCTTTGCTTCTGGCTACAGTAAGATGGGAGAACCCACGCATATCTTCTACTCGTACCAATAACAGGATCTTGCCATTATATTTTGTAGCCCCTGGATTAAACACTGCATTGGCGGAATATGGCCACTGTGCTGGTGTAAGGATAGGATTTCCCTGGTAACGTCGGAACAGAAGATTGGGGCTTTTGTGATCTCCAAAAGGCTTCATTTTTGTTTAATCTCCTTAAAGGGGTTATATACTTTTTAGGAGGTAGTCTCCACACTCAAGCGATTCATATTGACAGATTATTTGTCAGCATATGTAAGCTATTTCGCCACGATATCCGGTATACAGCTCTAACTCCTCTTTGTCGAGACGCTTTCACCTCCGCCTGGAAGAAGGGCGTCGCCCTCTGCGGTGATGTGGGCCGCTTTCTGACTGGCTCTGTCTCAGTTGCGCTATCTGATCTCGCAACTGGGCTGCCCTCTCAAACTCCAAGTTCGCTGCGGCCTCCCGCATCTTCTCCTCTAACCAGGCTATCTTCTCCTCCCTGTCCATCTGGGAGATATAGTCCACTTTGGGCTCTTTCACCACAGGAGCAACCCGCTCGTCAGCCACAGCGGTGGTCTTCATTATCTCTTCTACCGACTTGTAGATAGTCGTAGGAGTTATGCCGTGCTTCCGGTTGTATTCCTCCTGGATGCGCCGACGCCGGTTGGTCTCATCTATGGCCTTTTTCATCGACCCGGTAATATGGTCAGCATACATAATGACCTCACCCTTCACATTGCGGGCAGCTCGCCCCGCCGTTTGGATCAAAGAACGTTCAGAGCGCAAGAAGCCCTCCTTGTCAGCATCTAAAATGGCAACCAGAGAGACCTCAGGCAGGTCCAACCCCTCCCGCAGTAGATTGATCCCCACCAGCACATCGAACTCCGCCAGCCTCAAGTCTCGCAGTATCTCTACCCTCTCCAATGCCTCTATCTCAGAATGCAAGTACCTTACCTTCACATCCATCTGGGCCAGGTAGTCGGCTAAATCCTCAGCCATTCTCTTAGTGAGGGTGGTCACCAGCACCCGCTCTTTTCGCTTCACCCGGATGCGAATCTCCTCCAACAGGTCATCTACCTGCCCCTTCACTGGCTTAACCGTTATTTTGGGATCCATAAGTCCGGTGGGGCGGATAATCTGTTCTACTACAACCCCCTTCGATCTCTCCAGCTCATATTCGCCCGGGGTGGCAGAGACAAAAATGACCTGGTTGATCATCGATTCAAACTCCTCAAAGTAAAGGGGGCGGTTATCAAAAGCAGAGGGGAGCCTGAAGCCATACTCAACCAGTGCCTCCTTGCGGGAGCGGTCACCGGCATACATCCCAGCAATCTGAGGTACAGTCACATGCGACTCATCAATAACCAGGAGAAAATCCTTAGGGAAGTAATCCAACAGGACATAGGGTCTTTCCCCTGGGGCCCTTCCCGACAGATAGCGAGAATAGTTCTCTATTCCAGGACAGTAACCGATCTCCCTCATCATCTCAATGTCATACTTGGTGCGAGTCTCGATGCGCTGCGCCTCTATGAGCTTGTTCTGAGATTTGAAATAGGCTACCCGCTCCTCTAACTCTTCCAATATCCCCTGAATCGCTGCCTCCAACCGGGGGTAGGTGGTCACAAAATGTTTAGCAGGGTAGATAGCTACCCTTCTCTTCTCTTCCCGAATCTCTCCTGTCAGCGGATCGACGACACAGATGTTATCGATCTGATCACCGAAAAGTTCAATCCGCACGGCGTCTTCCTCATAAGCAGGGAGCACCTCAACCACATCCCCGCGTACTCTAAAGGTCCCCCTCTCAAAGGCGACGTCGTTTCGGGTGTAATAGATATCCACCAGCCTCTTGAGTATCTCCTGTCTGTCAATGGTTTGTCCTACCTCCAGCAGGAGCAACTGTTCAGCATACTCCTTAGGTGAGCCAATGCCGTAAATACACGAGACACTGGCGACGACAATAACATCGTCCCGCTCCAGAAGTGAACTGGTTGCCTTGAGCCGGAGCCTGTCTATCTCATCATTGATGGAGGTATCCTTCTCGATGTAGGTGTCGGTGGCGGGAACGTAAGCCTCTGGTTGATAATAATCGTAATAGCTTAGAAAATATTCCACTGCATTCTCGGGGAAAAAGCCCTTGAGTTCACCGTAAAGCTGGGCAGCCAGGGTCTTGTTGTGAGAGATGACCAAGGTGGGTTTGCCCACATTAGCGATAACATGGGCCACGGTGAAGGTCTTGCCCGAGCCGGTGACCCCTAACAAGGTCTGAAACTTCTCCCCTCGAAGTATGCCTTCGGTCAACTCTCGAATAGCCCTGGGTTGATCGCCAGTGGGTTGGTATTTGGAGATGAGTTTGAATTCAGCCATAGTATTAAGTCATTAGTCACTGGTCATTAGAGATTAGTGAAACGAACGTTTATCACTTGTTACGGAAAAAAATAGACTCTATGGGACATCTAACCACATTCGACTGAATTTGAACACTTGCAGGGCGAGCATCATTGCTCATCTTTAGCAGTTGACTGTCCAACCGCAAAGAACCCAAAGAGGGGGTAAAGCTCGCTAAGGCCTCATTCCTTTAGGTTTACCTCCAAGGTTTTACATTCCCCTTAACTACCCACGGCCTTTGCAGTTAGACTCTTTTTATTAAACTTGCCGAAGTTCGGTTGGGAAAGAAGGCGATGAGCTCTGTAGATGACTGATATCCAGTGTTTCTCTGTCTAAAGGAAGGCAAGAGGCACCGATTGGATGGGTTTTTTCACACTCCCAGTTCTTCTAAGATGGGTTCGGCGTTCTTCAGCCAAGCGTGCTGCGGGTCGTCACGCATCTTCAGGATCCTCTTCTCTCCAGCTAAAATCCACAAGTAGTAAAGCCTGTATCCTGGCGCAGCCACAACTGGATGATAGCCCTCGGGGATGACCACTGTGTCATTGTTCTGCAGCACGTAGGTGGAATCAATGGAACGGTCATCGGTGTAAATCCGCTGAAAACCGAAACCCTGTTGGGGTTCAAGCTTAAAAAAATACACCTCTTCCATATTTGACTCCTCCGGCAGGTTATCAAAGTCATGACGGTGAGGCGGGACACTGGACCAGTTGCCGGGAGGGTTAATGGTCTCCCCTATCAATAAATGTCTGGCGTTAAAACTCGAATCCACAATATCTCTTATATCTCTTCGCCAGTTCAGCCGACCTACAGACCTCAGTCTTACCTGCTCGGGGCGGATGAGCTTGGGCTCTCTCTTTAAGTCAGAAGGTGCCTTACACACTGCCATCTCCAGATTACTCATCGCAACCACTTCGTAAGTCTTACCACAGGGAATATAGACGGAATAGGGACTGCCAGAAAACACATCCTCCCTCTGGCCGATATTCTCATAGGCGCCCCTGCCCACTTTGACTGTGCACCGGCCGGAGAGGATGACCAAAATAGTCTCTTTGCCCTCAGCATCATGAGTGAAACTCTCCCCTGCAACAAGACGCAGTATGCCGAATTCAATAAATTGCAGGTGTTTATCCTCAGAGCCTATTATATCATTGTAGCCGTTGCTCAATTGTTTCCTAATGTGAAGGCTCATTTCCCAGCTTTCTCCTCTTTTTCAAGTTTCGCACTGAGCTTCTGAAGCACCTCTATCATCTGCCTGTGCTCTTCCTGTAGCCTTTTGCCTGTTTTGGCAAATGTGTACACATTGTAAATCAGAACTCCAGCGAAAATCAACCAAACCACTATCATCGTTTAACACCTCCTTTACGTTGTGATACGGATCTTCCTTACTCCATCTTCGATCTGGCAGAGGTAGACAGCGGGCTCGATCCCTGTCTCTGCCTCATACTTTTCTTTCACCACTTCAGCCAGAGATGGGACGCTTGTTTTCCATACTAAATTGACGGTGCATCCTCCGAATCCGGCGCCGGTTAGCCGGGCGCCCAGTACTCCATCCACTGAATGAGCTATCTCTACCAACAGGTCCAGTTCTTTGCAACTCACCTGGAAGTCCTCCCTCAGGCTCTGATGCGACAGGTCCATCAGGTGTCCAAATCTGACCACATCGCCCCTCTTTAGGGCGACCACAGCCTCTTTAACCCGCCGGTTTTCGCTGATCACATGCCGGCACATCCTCCGCATCCCCTCGGACAGCAACGCCTGATACTCCTGAAATTGCTCCAGAGAGACATCTCTTAAGGCTTTCACACCTGGCAAGACAGTGGCCAGTCTCTTTGCGCCTTCTTCACACTGGGAGCGTCTTAGATTATACTCCGAATCACTCAGGCCTCTTCTGACTCCAGAGTCACACACCACCACCGACACTTCGTCAGTAGGGATGAAGGCATACTGGTAGCTTAAGTCACGACAGTCAAGGAAAAGAGCATGCCCTCTTTTGCCCAGCACAGCGATAAACTGGTCCATTATCCCGCAGTTGACCCCTACATACAGATTCTCTGCCCTCTGGCAAAGTCTCACCATCTCCTCCGGTTCGATCTCTATCCGGTTTAACTTGGCCAGCAAATAGGCTGTAGCCACCTCAAAGGCAGCAGAGCTACTCAGACCAGCCCCCACTGGAATATCTCCGTAGACTACAGCGTCAAAACCGCTCACCTGCTCTCCCAGCTTGCGATACTCCTGAATCACCCCCTTGGGATAGTCAGCCCACGAACCGTCTTTTCTAAAATCATCTATAGAGAAAGAGGCCATCTGGTTAAAATTCAAGGAATAAAGAGACACCTGCTGATCTTGTCTACCTCTGGCAGCGATAGTGATCGATTTGTCCACTGCCACAGGGAGGACGAAGCCGTCGTTGTAATCGGTGTGTTCTCCTATCAGATTTACCCTTCCGGGGGCTCTGACAGCCAATTCCGGTTTGTCACCAAACAGTTGTAGGAATTTTGACAGCAGTTCAGTCTTCATATCCGTCGGGGTGTTTCAGATGCCATTGCCAGGCAGTTTCGATTATGGTCTCCAACTCAGGATATTTCGGCTCCCACCCAAGCTCTCCTCTTATCCGATCAGAGCTGGCAACCAGTCTGGCTGGATCACCAGGACGGCGTTTGCTGTAGACAACCTTGATCTCCCGGCCGGTGACCTCTTTGGCCTTTTCTATCACCTGCAGCACCGAATAGCCGTCGCCATTTCCCAAATTGTAGATGCAGCTTCGCTGCTCCAAGGTGTCTAAGGCGAGGATATGGGCCTGAGCTAAGTCGATAACATGGATGTAATCCCGAATACAGCTGCCGTCAGGTGTGTTCTGGTAGTCGGTTCCAAATACCTCAATGCAGTCTCTCTTCCCCAGCGCCGTCTGAAGGACCAGAGGGATGAGGTGCGACTCTGGGTTGTGGTCCTCACCGTATTTCTCAGAGGCTCCTGCAGCATTGAAATATCTCAACGAAGCGTATTTTATGCCGTAAGCAGTGTCATACCAGCGGAGCATCCTTTCGGTGATAAGCTTTGACTCGCCATAACTGTTAGTGGGCGATTTGGGGTCTTCTTCTTTAATGGGTATATTGACCGGCTCTCCATAGACGGCTGCCGATGAGGAGAAGACAATCTTTTTCACCCCCTGGCGTCTCATCGCCTCTAAGAGATTGAAACTTAACACCACATTATTCTGAAAATATCTGGCCGGGTCGCTCATCGACCTTTCTACTATTGTTTCCGCCGCAAAGTGCATCACAGAGGTAACCTCAAATTGCTGTATAGCCTCATCCAATTTAGCTGTGTCCGCTAGGTCTGCCTCGACGAAAATAGCACCTGGATCTACCGCCGCCCGATGCCCCTGGTAAAGGCTATCATATACCACCACTGATTCACCTCTTTTGAGTAACTCCTCTACCACCACACTGCCAATGTATCCTGCTCCTCCGGTCACTAAGATCGACATTCTACCTCCTCGATTTTAAACGGTCTTGTGTTTCGCAGCTCTTTGGCTTTCTCTTCTGGACAGGAATCATTGATAAAAGTCCCTGCCCCAGATTCACAACTGGCAAGATATTTTAGCTTCGTCCGACTCCGATAAGGGGGATAAAACTCAATATGGAAGTGATAATAACTGTAGTCTTCTCCATCGGTAGGAGATTGGTGTATCACCATCATATAAGGGAAAGAGAAACCGTAAAGATTGTCATATTTAAGGAGAACAAACTTCAGGATCCTCGCTAAATCCCGGATATGTTGCTCATCGAAATCCGAAAAAGAGAGCAGGTGCTTCTGGGAGAAGATGTGAATCTCATAGGGGAAGCGGGCATAAAATGGCAAAATAGCCACAAAGGAACTGTTCTGTCCGATGATCCTCCCTCCATCTGCCTTCTCTTCCTCGATTATATCGCAGAAAAGACAGCGGCCTTTCTGCCTCTGGTATTCGGCGGCAGAGTCCAATTCAGTTTGAAGCTTGGGCGGTATGAAAGGAAAGGCGTAGATCTGTCCGTGAGGATGGGGCATAGTCACCCCGATGACCTCGCCTTTGTTCTCAAACTCCAAGACATACTTGATCTCCGGCCTGCTCCCCAACTCCTGGTAGCGAGACTTCAAGAGACCTATCAGTTTAACTATATGATCAACAGTAAGTTGAGTGAGAGAAGAGTTATGTTCTGGAGTGTAGAGTACCACATCGCAGAGCCCCACAGCCTTTTCTACCCGGAACAGCTCAGTGCTCTCTATGTCCGGTTGGGGAGGAGGAATCGAAAAGGTAGGAAAATCATTTGGATAAATATGAACATCGTAGTGGGAAGGCACCCGCCCTGAATCTGTACAGAAGGGACACCAATCCTTAGGCATCTGCGGGCGTTCCATCCTGTGGGTAGCAGTGACCACCCATTCTCTCAACACCGGATTCCAGCGCAACTCTGACATTTTCAGTCAACTTTTCTTAATGTAAATTCTAACTTCACCGTCTCCCCTCGCAGTACCTTCACCTGAATCTGCTGGGGAAAAGCTAAATAACCGGGTTTGGTTACACTGACAGTGTGTTCTCCCTCTTTGACCTTCCCAATAATCCCGTCGGTTACACTTCCAGAGAGCTCTCCATCTATGAAGATAGCTGCACCTTTAACATCAGAGCAAACCCACAGGGAACCGTAGGTCCCTGAATTAAGCTGGGAATTTCCTGTGAGATAAAAGGTCACTCCCACCCCTGCCAGAACTACCACGCCCAGCAAAACCAGATCAAGAACCTTCCTCTTACGGCTGGAGTGGTGCTTGGAGTGCTTAGAGTGGCCTTTTTTTCGTTGAACAATCTTCCTTTTCCTGGCCTCTATCTGCTCTGGAGTAAGCCATTCCACCCTGCCAAAATGGTTGACATACTTCTGCAGGCCCCGTTCTCGATAGAACTTCTCCCGTTCCTCGAGGATGATCCGCTGTCTCTCTTCTTCCAACAGCCTTTTCCTTTCCTCCTCCTCCTGCAGTTGTCTTTGGCGAATCCTTTCGGCCTCAGTCTCTTCAAGTTCCCTCCGTACTTTCTCCCTGAGCTGTCGTTCCTGCTCGGGCGACAACAACTTTTTACCCCCTTCCCGGTCTAAATGATTGATTGACTTGTAAGTTCCCTCTCACTTGCCTGCGTGGGGATAATTCATGAATCGCCCCCACATTTGGTTGTCTGGGGTGTCTACTCCACATCGAATCCGACCAAACAGTATCACCGGGCACTTAACAGGCGGAATCTCCTCTCGTCCGGGGAGGAGAGATTTGACTTTTTGCCGAATGTCCAAGATACCGAATGGAGGATATACATCACATAGTGCTTAATTTACATAATATATACAATAGCTGTTTAAAAGTCAACCCTTTTTTCTCTCAGCCAGGATGCCCACCAGCCCCCTAAGGCAAAATATCAAGAAGATAACACCCTGCGTTTTTATATCCTCGGTCTTTTTTAGAAGGAGGAAATCTTGAATAGCCTGGATGTAGTACATAGCCAATGCGGTATCTATCGAGAGACCAGTGGCATCTGCTATCTGAGAGTGAACTGCTGGAATCAACTCCCGGACATTCCCCAGAAACTGGTCGTAGTGCTCATTCTCAAAATTATACCGCATCTTCTCTATTGAAGAGGCGAGTTGGTCTCTGAACTGGAACGAGAGCTTTGGGGTTGCAAGAATCTGTTTCCGAGCATCCCTCAACATCTTGTTGGCCCGTTGGATCTGTTTCAATTCGTCTTGGATAAGAAGTTCATAAAACTGATTTTTGTCCCCCAATACCCGACAGACAGCGTTGAGGATCTGCAGCCTAATAACCGGAGAACTATAGTGCTCCAAGTTCATAATAGCTCGGGAAATTATTCTACGGTCTTCCAATTTGCTCAGTGCCTCTACGAGATTAGGAAAGGTAAAGCGGTTAAATGAGGTAGAGAATTGCCGAAAGAGGTGTTCCTTGACCTCTTCTCCTCCAATCTCTGCCAGGCTCATAATAGCGCTGTTTCTGACCCTGATGTCGGGGTCATCTAATGCTTTCAATAACGGAACAATCCCTTGTTCGCTCTTTATCTTTCCTAAGGCCTGTGCTGCCTCGGAGCGGATATCTGACTCGCTGTCGTTCAGCTCTGCAATCAGGGGAGGAATAGCCTCAATTTGCTTGGTTTCTCCCAAAGCTTTGGCTGCTTCGCTTCTCACCTGGGGACTGAGGTCATCCAGAGCCTTGACTAATTTCTCCACTGCCATTGGGCTTTTTGACTTTCCCATAGCAGAGGCACGCCGGGCTCGTTTTTCCTCACCCTTCACTCGAGAAAATAGAAAAAAGTTATACGCAAAGGAGAAAGGATTCCCCCTTCGCAACTGTCCCAATACATACCCTGGACTGGAAGCCCTCTCCTCTTGGACACTTCTTAACAGGAGAACTGGAATCCCCAGAAGCACCGCACTGACCAGAAAGACCATCTGCAAGTTGCCCACAGAGAAGGAACCTATGTTGAACTGAACCGGCTTAAAATACTCCACCAGTCTGCCACCGATGATCGGAGCTGTACAACTGGCTAAACTGACCGAAGCTGCCCAGCTGGCGAAAAAACTTGTCTTCTCTTCCCCCTGAGGTGCTATCCCATAGAGAAAGTTATTGATGGCCACAGTGAGTCCGGAGAACACAAAGCCGCTCAAAGCCATTACTATTGGCAACAGGAAGAAATTCTCCTTACAATTGAACACCCACATAATCGGAATCAACACCCGGGGCACCATCAGTATCTGCAAGATGGGCTTGTTCCCATGGCGGTCAATAAATTCACCACAGAAACGTAATCCCAGGATGAAACAGACCATCTGGATGTTGTTCAAAATGGCAATGGTCGAATAGCTGAGCTCTATCCTTTTGAGCATAAATACAGTATAAAAGGGGCTGGCTATCCCCACCGCAAAGACCCAGGTGATATAAAAAATCAATAACTGTCTGAAATCTCGATTGTGGAAGGGACCAAACAACGAGGGCAGAAATCCTGTAGGGGCAGGACCTCTCATCTGGGGAAATGGAACCTTGAACAGGACAACATAGCCAGCAATTCCCGCCGCCATTCCAAAACAGAAGACCCAGAGAAATCCCTTATATCCACCAACTGTGTCCAGAAAACGGCCAGTTGCATAGGCGGTTATTATCGCCGTCAAGTAAACGGCCGTAGTCCGCTTACTTAAGTATCTTGCCCTCATCTGCTGGGGAATCGCCGTAGCAAACCAGCCCTGGAAAACAGGAGAAACCAGGTGTCCAAAAATTGTTCCCACGGTTACCAAAACTATTAAGCCAATAAACCACAAATTCTTCGGGAAAACAAGGGGGATGAAAATAACGGAAAGAACGGTTATGATTTCAACAAAACCCACCCAGATGATAAACAGCGGCTTTCGGTGGATGTTCCTGGTGAGAGACAGGGAGAATAACTGTGCCAGCCCTGCTAAAGCAGCAAAAGAGGCAATGGTACCTATATCAGACTCTTTTACTCCCAAAAAGAGCGCAAAGCCGGTGAACACTGGCGTCATTACCCCGGCCACTTGACCATAGGCAGCCCAGAAAATGCCGTTGTAAAGAAACAGGCGCAGCGCCCGCACTGTATCCATTCTGGACAGAGAAAATACCCTCTGCTCCTTCATTTCTCCCGCTATCCCCAAATAGGGTTATGACCTTGAAGGCTGTGTCAAATTCCAGGCTTCTTCCTGTACCCGCATAACCTCACGAGTGGAGATGCTTCTGAGTTACACGTTCACCCATTAAATAGAGTTTAACAGATCCCACGAGTTTGTGATAAACCACTAAGGCGGCAATTCCATTTAGAGTTTGCTGCCTTAATCCAATATTAAGGGACTTCTTGAAAAATCGCTCTCTGTAGCAAAATCTACAGAGATAATCCTCTCAGAGGATTTAATTCCTTCTATCTTTTGATGGTACCAAATTTATACCCTTTGCCTCCGCCCAAGAATTCATACCCTGACTCCTGGCCGATAGAGAGAAGATTTCTCCTCTGGTCTTCTGAGACCCAGTAGTTGAGGATTTCCCCCACGAAGATAGTGTGATCTCCCGTATCCAGCTCCCCTACAACTTTACACTCTAAATTTACTATGCACTCCTTGATCAAGGGAGGTCTGATAAATCTTGCCGGCAGAGGGGTAAGTCCTGTCTGTTTGAACTTATCTACCTCTTTTCCTGAATGAGTCCCACAATAAAGAACCTCTTCCCACATATCCTCACCTGGAACGGCCAGAACAAACTCTTTCCCTTCGGAAATTAACTTGTGGCTATATCTGGTTTTACCTACAGAGATGGCCACCATTGGGGGGTTAAACGAGGTTTTCATCTTCCAACCTAAGGCAATAATATCCGCTTTGTCCTCTTTATCGACGGATACTGCAAGCACGACCCGCTCTGGACGGGACCAGCGTGCATCTACCTGAGTTCTGGTTGCTTCTCGCATTGAAAAAAACACCTCCTTTTTCTTCTACCACGAAAGAGTACTAAGACACAGTTTCATCTTAAGTCTTTTAATTGATAGTATAAAGTTTTAAGTCAACTTAGATGTTAAATTTCAAAGCCCAAATAACAAAAACCCCGCCTCTTTGGCATTTGGATTTTGTCATCTTGCATTCTCCGAAGGGGCTTGACATTTGGATTCTGACATTTCACATTGAGTCTCAGTCCTTCCAGACCTTTTCGCCGTCAGCCGTTTCCAAACCTTTAGAGACCGCTCACGGAGTATAGCATAATCACTGGTGTTATAGATTACATAATCGGCCTTTTTGGCTTTCTCTTCTGCTGGCAGTTGTGCATCTATCCTGTTTTGTGCCTCCCTGAAGGTCAACCCTTCCTGAATAAGCCTCTGGATTTGATCTTCTCGCCTGCTCACCACCACCACTATGGCATCAAACCAGCCCAGTATGTTCCACTCCACCAACAAAGCGGCATCCACTACCACTGTCCTGTTGGGCTGGGTCTTCTGAATCTGGGCTATCTTCTCTCGGAGCCGCTGCAACAGAGGGGGATGGACTATCTCGTCTAACTTGCTCTTGGCCAGCGGATTCCCAAATGCTAATCTCCCCAGACTCCGCCTGTCCAAGCTGCCGTCTTTGGCAAGAATCTGTTTACCAAAAACGGCCACCAATTGCGAAAGCACTTCCTTATCCTGCTCAATGACTTCTCTGCCGATTTTGTCGGCATCGATAACTAACGCCCCCTGTTGCTCAAAGATGCGGCAGACAGTAGTCTTACCTGAAGCAATCCCCCCCGTGACTCCAATGATCATAAGAGAAACTCCTTATCGAAAAGAAACCAGGAATATTTTGTAAATTTTTTCTATTCTCTTCTCTGCCAGCTTATTAGCAAAAATACCTGAGAAATTCTCTAGGGGGCCCTCTCCTTGCAGTCCAAAGAGAAGGATGGACATCTAAGATCCATTATCTTCTTCTATTTGCCACTGCTGGAGGGTTTTCCTGGTTCGATATCTCTTAATAAGGTAGACAGTAATTAACAGAACAAGAATAATCATCCAAAGGTTAAATGAGTTAAACAGCATCGACACAAGATTGAACTTGTGCTGAACATACTCCTCCCACTCAGTGGCAAATTCCTTTTCTGAGCAACCGTACACTTCGAATAGAGCTTGACTGAACCTCTTCCCTGAGGCCATTTGCTGAACCAGCTTCTGGAGAGCCTCTCTGCCACCCAACTGGAATAGATAGATAAGCGCCAAGAAACTCTCAGTATAAGCCAATTGAGCGCGGGAAGAGGAGAAGAGAAGCATATTATCAATCTGACTTAATGGTATGAGCTGGTGAAGAAAAACTGCCTTGTTCATTGTGAAGTCCTGTCCCCATCTCCATTGCCTCGACTGCCACATTGCCACTCCTTCGTTAAACCAACGGGGGAGCCTCGCTCCCCCTGTCGCCTGGTCTAGCAGTACATGGGAGAGTTCGTGCACCACCAGTTCCTCTAAATCCACCTTCCCCTTCGAAGAAGCACGCAACACGATAGTCCTCTGCTGCGGGAAGGCACATCCTACACCCCAGTCTGGAATCTTACCCTCGGTCAGAAGCGCAAACTTCTCTTCTGTGGGAGGCAAGAAGATACGCACCCTTAGGCTCTGCCGAAATCCGATGCTTCGGGCCACATAGGGGAAGTTTGCCTCAACCACAGAGCTCACTCTTTTGGCCACAGTCGAGTCCTTGGCACAATAAAAGACCTCGACGTGTTTTGTCCCCAAAACTTCCCAACTAAAAGCGAAATCTGCCTCAATGAACAACAGAATCAGAAGGGCAATTGCCTTGCTTCGAGAAAATTCCATAAGTTCACTCCGTCGCTATGCCAGGATATAATAACAACCCTGGAAAGGTTTGGCAAGCGTTTTCTGATAGAATTTCTCAACTCCCAAAAGGCTCTAGCAGAAAAATGATACATTTGTGAGCAAAAATCAAATTCCCCCTCCCTGGCGGGAAGGGACAAAGAGAGAGGGGAAATCCATTTGAAACATCAAAATTTTCACCCTGTTAAATAATTTGTCCATTTAACGAGGTGCATTTTTGATTTCCTACGAGTTAATCAAAAATAAAACCAGCATTAAGCTTAGTATTAATGCTGGTCTGGTAAAAGGTCAAATCACCCTGTGAGGAGTTAAAAATCCTCGTTATCAATACAGGTAGAGCCCACATCCCCGATTATATCCCTGGCACAGCTGTACCCGTGTTGTAGAAGACCACTGTCTGTCCGGGAGTTATAGCCTCCTGCAGCCTTTTGAACTCCACATAAATTCTCTCCACTATAGGACGGTCAGGAGGAAGGAATATTCCCTTGCAGGGCCTGATAAAAGGCATTCCAGAAAGGGTCCACTATGGGATGTTCCAGCTCCTTCTCCTCTGCTGCCTCCACCAGGATCATCCCCTTGTCCTCTTCTATCAACTGGCCGGCGACCGAGGATTTAATTCCTTTCTGAGCCAGTGTCTCCACCACCTCCTGGGCCTTGTGCTCCCGACAGGCAATGATCAAAGTGCCCTCGCTGATGGAGGCATAGGGATCGATAGCGAAATAGTCACAGATTTCTGTTACGCAATCTTCCACTACAATCTTCTCTTTTTCTATTCTGACTCCCAGACCGGCTGCCTGGGCCAGTTCATATAGTCCACCCCAGATTCCGCATTCGGTAGCATCGTGCATAGCGCTCACTCCCTCCTCCCTTACCCCTACACTCACCGCTGTCATAGCATCCTCCACCACTGACATCTTGTAGAATATTTGCTGTGCTCGCTGGGCAAATTCCTCTCCAAACTGCTTTTCAATAAGGTGGGGAAACATTGTGGCAAAGATGCCAGTGGCTTCAATGGCTGGCCCTTTGGTGATAATTATCTTATCCCCAACCCTGGCCATCTTAGGGGTAACGTATTCGTCTTTCTCTCCGACGCTAATTACCGTCGCTCCACCCACCATAGGGTAGTGACAGTTCTCGTATCTGGCAGTGTGACCCGCAATGATGGATATCCCCAGCCTCTGACATTCCCGATGGATAGTATCCCAAACAATCTCCAATTGTTCCTTAGTTATCTCCATAGGAAGATTTAAATCTATGGAGAGAAACTTAGGCTTCAGCCCAGATGTAACCGCATCAGAGGCCAAAATATGAAGGGCAAACCAAGCTGACCTCTTCCAACCGTATTCGGGGACGATAAACACCGGGTCGCAAGTGATCGACACCGCCCTATCTCCAATCTCTACTATTCCCACATCCACTCCATGCTGGGGCCCCACCAATACCTTTTTGCATTTTGCTCCCAGCCGGGGGAATATAAGTTCATTAAATATCTCAGGTGAAATTTTACCAATATCAGGCAGTTGAGCCAACTTTTCCCTCCTTTTGTTTTTCCAGCACCTCGTTTTATGCTGCCACTTCTGTGGCCTTCGAGTCAAAAGTTAGATAGATATACCCAAGCTTCTTAAGAAGCCACAACGCCCTGCCTTGTCCTCTTTATCAAAAGTGAAATCTGCGCTGGGGACCTCTAGCCGGGCAAGTTGACTGCACCCATAGTCTCCAGCATAGTATAAGTATCAAACAGCACTCCGAGCAGCGCAGAGAGGAAGCAGTTCTGAAACTTAACAAATATAAAGAGAGACAACCAACAAAGCAAGGGAAATTATGCAATGGGGAAAAAAGCAGACTTGGGGGTTAGCAAAACTATTGCTCATTGAATTGGAGGTTACACCGTAACTCACGATCGACACGATATCTTACACTTACGATCCTCTTAATCCCCTATAGTGGAAACTATCTCCAGGAGAAACAAGAACAACAAGGAACGGATCAAATACGTGTTTTACAAGTACTTATCGTCCCTCCTCCAAGAACCGTATCTTTATCGTAAAATACAACTGCTTGTCCTGGGGTAATTGCCCATTGAGGTTTATCAAATTTTACTTTAACCTCCCTTTTCTTTAGGGGAATAACTGTTGCCCAGACAGGTTTATGTAAATATCTTACCTTTACCTCCGCTCTAATGGATCTATTTGGTTTTTCTATTCCAATAAAATTTATATTCTTAGCAACTAGTTCATCACTATATCCATCTTCTCTCCTGCCTACGACAACAGTATTATTTTCCTTATCAATCGCAACCACATATAAGGGCTCTTTGGCGGCTATGCCTATTCCTCTTCGCTGCCCAATAGTATAAAAAATAATTCCTTGATGTTTACCAATAACTTCACCTTCTTTGTTTACAATAGGACCTGGCCTTGCTGCTTCGGGCAGGTATTTTTGAAGAAACTTTGGATAATCATCATCTGGGATAAAACAGATCTCCTGACTTTCTGGCCTGCTTGCCACAGGCAAATCCAATTTTCGAGCTATTTGTCTCACCTTTTCTTTAGTAAAATTACCCAAAGGCATCAGAGTGTGCTTAAGTTGTTGTTGGGACATTACATACAGGACATAGGATTGATCTTTCTTGCGGTCAATGCCTTTCTTAAGAAGGTATCTTTTTTCATCTTGGTCATATTCTATCCTGGCATAGTGACCCGTAGCAATGTAGTCTGCACCAAGCTTTTTTGCTTTTTTCAATAAGGCATCGAACTTTATATATTGATTGCATCTTATACAGGGATTAGGGGTGCGACCTTTTTGGTATTCTTCACAGAAATTGGTAATTACCTTTTCTTGAAAAGCCTCTCGAAAGTTCAGTACATAGTGAGGAATATCAAGCCTGTTAGCTACTCTTTTTGCATCCTCTATTGCCTCCAAACCGCAACAACCACCGAATCTTTCTACTCCACCTTTCGGCCAAATCTGCATGGTTATGCCAACCACTTCATAGCCTTCTTCCTTAAGCAAAGCGGCAGTGACTGATGAATCCACCCCGCCACTCATTGCTACCACAACTCTATCCTTGGACATACTTCAGCATTTCCTCCAGTGACTTTCGGGAATTCTCCATAATATTCTCAGGCAACTCCACTTTGTAACGTTCCTCTTTCAGTGCAAGGTATACATCATTTAGGGTAGTTAGCTTCATGTTGTGGCAGATCTTAGGTGTACCAGCAGCGTAAAATTCCTTTTCTGGATTTTCCTTTTTCAACCGATATATTAGGCCTTCCTCTGTGCCTATAAGAAATCTCCTTTTATCAGACTTTTTAGCAAAGTCCACCATACCACTGGTTGACAGCACCTCATCGGCAACGTCAACAACTTCAGGCTTACACTCTGGATGAACCAAGAGGCAGGCACCGGGAAATCTTTTCTTGGCCAAAAGGACCTCTTCTGTTGTTATCCTTTCGTGAACATAGCAGTAACCATTCCAAGGAATTATCTCCTTATCTACGAATCTTTGGCAGTAAGAGGCAAGGTTTTTGTCCGGAACGAAGATTATCTTTCTTGCCCTAACATTTTTCACAACTTTTACTGCGTTCGCCGAGGTACAGCAGA
>CAZQSC010000023.1:0-19895 GCA_964595705.1 uncultured bacterium
GTTCTTGCCCCAGGCCCCTACACCAATCTGGCCAATCCTTATCATATCCCCTCCCTATCCGTTAGTGCTCTGCCATACTGTTTCTCATAGTATTGGCGGAACTCCCCGCTTTTTATCTTGCGCCACCAATCTTGATTACTCTGGTACCAGCGGACGGTCTCTTCCAAGGCTGTTTCAAATTCGTAGTGCGGTCGCCAGCCCAGTGATCTGATTTTAGAACAATCCAGAGAGTAACGCCGGTCATGTCCAGGGCGATCCTTCACAAACTGAATGAGGGAACGAGGCCTGTTTAAGGTCCTCAGAATCAGCTCTGTGACCTCCAGGTTGGTACGCTCCCCTCCTGTGCCAATGTTGTAAATCTCACCTGTCTGCCCCCGATGCAACACCAGGTCCAAGGCCTCACAGTTGTCAAGGACATAGAGCCAATCCCTTACATTCAACCCATCCCCGTAAAGGGGCAGTGGTTGACCGTCAATGGCGTTGGTAATAAACAGAGGAATCAGTTTTTCTGGATATTGAAAAGGCCCAAAGTTATTAGAACTGCGGGTTACCACCACAGGCAATCCCCAGGTGACAAAATAGGAGAGGGCCAGAAGATCTGCCCCCGCCTTGCTGGCTGAGTATGGACTGCTGGGACTGAGGCGGTCCGCCTCGGAGAAAGACCCTTCGGGACAGCTTCCATAAACCTCGTCAGTGCTCACCTGCACATACCGCCCGATGCCGAATCTGCGTACTGCCTCCAAGAGCACATAGGTGCCGTAAACATCGGTCTGGATGAAGCTGCCAGGATTCAGGATAGACCTGTCCACATGGGTCTCCGCCGCAAAATTAACAACAGCATCGATCCGGTGTTCCTGGATAACTTTATCCACCAAACCAGCGTCGCAGATGTCCCCACGGATAAAGGTATAACGAGGGTCATCAGCCACATCCTGAAGGTTCTCCAGACGACCAGCATAGGTCAGTTTGTCATAGACGACCACCTGATAGTCGGGATACTTATTCAAGATGTAACGGACAAAGTTGGAGCCGATGAAGCCTGCCCCGCCAGTGATGAGAAGTTTATTCAAAATATGACTTTCCTTTCATACCAGATGCACGTCAAAACTAAAAAGAGCGCATCATCGCCGCACCTTGACTGAGTGCCACCTCGACGTGAAACGTGATGCGTGATGAATGATCAGTGATCAAACCAACGACACCAGAATTTTTTCACGTTTTACGCTTCACGTTTCATTCTCTAACAAGACGAATACTCAAAATATGTTAATGATCAGTTGAGGGGCAACTTCCCAGTTCTCTCCTACCCCATCTTGATCGCCCAATCGTAAGGAATCTGGTCGGTGTCAAAGGGAAGCCGATACTCATCAGGGTCTTTGTAGTTGTAAGGCTCAGTAGGACAGTTGATCACAATGGCCTCCTGCTGGCCGATGCACTTCCACCCGTGGTAGACCTGGGGAGGGACCTGAATCAGCAGGGGATTATGTTCTCCAATGAAGAACTCATCCACCTCTCCCCGGGTGGAAGAACCCTCCCGAGGGTCATAAAGTGCCACCTTAAGCATTCCCTTCACTACGGCGATATTATCCGTCTGTATTTTATGGTAATGCCAGGCTTTTATGACCCCAGGATAGGTAGTGGTCATATACACCTGGCCGAACCTCTGGAATATCTCCTCATCTCTGCGCAGTATCTCCATCAATCTACCCCGCTCATCGGGAATGACCTTAAGCTTCTTAATCTTCACACCCTCAATCATAGTTTTCTCCCCTGAAGTATCTGATATCCTACCTTAGCATATGATCCCAAAAAATAGGCGAGCCGTACGTGATGAACCCGGCAAATTTCAATAAACTCACGGTTGACCCTATTCTTTCCACATCAATGAGAAGCAGCCTGTTTAACCAGTGACCCACCTTGTCCAACCCCCTGGTAACAGAACCCTGCCCTTTTCATCTCCTCTGGGGTGTAGACATTTCGACAGTCTAAGAAGTTGGGCTGGCGCATTTGTTTCCTGAGCCGGGGCAGATCTATGTTTCGGAACTCATTCCACTCGGTCATCAACACCACTGCATCGGCTTGCTTGGCCGCCGAGTACATATCACCGCAGTATTCTACCTGGGGAAAGATCCTCTTGGCGTTATCCATAGCTGCAGGGTCGAAGGCCTTCACCTTAGCCCCTTGTTTCAACAGCCCTTCTGTCATCACCAGCGACGGGGCCTCCCTTATGTCGTCAGTGTTAGGTTTGAAGGAAAGTCCCAGCAGGGCCACAGTCTTTCCCTCAAACGGCCCTATCAGTGCAGCCAGCTTCTCCAGCATACGCATTTTCTGTCTTTGGTTGGCAGCGATGGTAGCCTTAATAATCACTGGCTCCACATTCACCTTCTGGGCGATGCTGACCAGCCCAGCGGTATCTTTGGGGAAGCAAGAGCCTCCATATCCAGGGCCGGCATGGAGAAACTCCCGACCGATGCGGCGGTCCATACCCATCGCCCTGGCTACTGTATTGACATTAACTCCGTAGCCATCACAAATAGTAGCGATTTCGTTAATGAATGATATTTTCATCGCCAAGAAGGCGTTAGATGCATATTTTATCATCTCCGCCGTCTCTATATCTGTCTTTATAATAGGGATTTCAATAAGATACAGCGCCTTGTAGACATCGGCCATAATATCCATCGCCCTCTGGGTTCTGGCGCCGATTATCACCCTGTCGGGATGCATAAAGTCTTCAATGGCAGAGCCTTCCCGTAAGAACTCGGGGTTGGAGACGACATCGAAAGCCACCGGAGATTTCTGTCTCTTGCCGATTATCTCTTCGATCTTGGCGCAGGTGCCAACGGCTACGGTGCTTTTGTTAACTATGACCTTGTAGTCCTCCATATATTCGGCCACCGTCTCTGCTACCTGAATCACCTGGGAAAGATCTACACTGCCATCTGGTAGAGAGGGCGTGCCTACAGTGATAAAAATAATCTCAGCCCCTTTGATAGCAAAGGGTATCTGAGTGGAGAAAGAGAGCCTGCCTCTGTCGGTATTGGCCTGAATAAGTTCTCGTAGACCAGGCTCGTAGATGGGCACCTTCCCTTGTTGTAGCAGTTTAATCTTCTCCTCATCTGCGTCGGTGCAGGTAACTACATTACCGAAATCGGCCAGACAGGCCCCGGTCACCAGACCAACATAGCCGGTGCCGATTATACATATCCTTCTCACTTGCGCCTCCTGTAATAATTAGGGTGACTACACGGTCATCTGATCTCCCTCTATCCCGGGTTATCTGCCACGGATAAACAGCAGATAATAAACATTGGCAATGACGGCTGTCTGGGATACAAAGCTGACAAACCGGGAGAACATATGAAGCACCGTGGCCGGAACTATAACCGTGTCCCCGGGCATCAGAGTAGGTATGAGGGAAGCATCCCCTGTTTTCAAATATCTCTTGATGTCAACTGAAAGAATTGTGTGTTCTTTACCCGTGGCCCTCACGATTCGCACATCGCTGATTCGGGCGCCTTCGGTAGGGCCGCCAGCATAAGAGAGCAGGGCAATCAGGTCGGTGCCACTGGGGACAAGATACTGCCCCGGTTTGGCCACATTTCCCCACACATTGATCTTCATCATCAGCTCATCTTCGGGGCCCAGGGAAATGTAATACTTAGCGGCACCTGACCTATCCACCTTTCTCTCCTGACCTGCCCCCACAGAAGGAAGGACAACCTGCGCTAACATTGCAATAAGCAACCCCCAGAGAACAAAGGAAACGGGTTTTCTCATCGTAACTCTCCATTCTTCAACAGTTAATTGGTTAATTACCGAGAGCGCGTGAAAATTGGGAGAAAGCAGCGCTGCTGCCGGTTCGCTCATTGGCCGGTTGGGCGTGAAACGTAATGGGTGAAAGGTGATTAGACACCAACCTTGGAGTCACTTTCACGTTTTACGCTTCACGGCTCAGGCTAACCCAAACTTGGCGCTCAGTTCCTTCAAAAAATTTATTTGACTGAGAATTCCGTCCACCGAGACTCGGAGCCAGACCGGCGCTGGGGACCAATGGTGTCAACTCGCCATCGGTAAGAACCCGGGGGCAGCACCGGTAGGGCAGCTCTTCCGTCAAAATTGTATTCCACTACAACTTTCTCTCCGTATCCTCTGGGCACCACAGGTTTGCTGATCCAAAGTGGGTTATCTCCGCTGTCTAATAGCCTGATAATAATGGAGCTTACCTCTTCGGGATTCTGCCCCCACCAGAATTGAAACTCCGGGGTCCCCTCTTCTATCTCCCCTTTAGGCCAGATAGGAAGCAGTTTGGGCAGGAGTTTGTAGTCTACGGTGTTGCTGAAATCGCTCCGATTGCCTGAAGAGTCAAAGGCCCTCAGCTGGTAAAAGTAGCGCACCAGAACGCGAACAGATTTGTCGTGCCAGAAGGCGGTGTCCGGCGACGTCTCCTCTACCTCTCCCACCGGTAAGGTAAGGATTAAAGAGAGCGCTGCTTCATCTTCAGCCCTGCGGTAGATCTCATATCCGGCCAGGTCTTCCTCTTCACCTACAGTCCACTCTATCCTTATCCAGTCGTCTTGGGGCACTGCGTCGATGCCACCTTCCCGGCCAGCACCTTCTGGGGCGGTCTCCAGGAGCACTGGAGCAGCCGGTGGAACTGTATCTTGGCGGGTACCTCTGTCACAAGCGACTAAAAAATCCAGGACCAATACTAACAGAAACAGAGCATAAAAATTGCGTAGCTCTCCTATCATATTTACATAATCTTGCCCCTTCGCCCACAGCTCTAAAATGTAGCCGTCCCGCTGAGGCGATGTACTGGACCCAGGGGTTGATTTACAAAGGCGTAGTCTAAGTGAAATATCCGATAACCAAGCCCTGCCCCGGCGCAGAAGCCATTACGATTAAATCCTATCCTCACGGCCACTCGCCGGCTAAACTGATACTCTAATCCGGTCTTAACCCCCTGTTTATCTCTATCCACAGCTATCAGGACCTGGCTTGCCCTGCCGGGCAGCGGCTGTCGATAAGCAACCCCCCAACGGGTGCTGTGAGAGATCACATCGGAGTGTTTTGTATCCCAGAGGAGCACAGTGTTGGCCACATCTCGAAATACCAGCCCCAAAGAGACATCCCCCAGGAAGTCGGCACCGAAGAGTCGGTCGGCACCGAATCTCACCATTGTCCCCAGATCAAACCCCACTGCTTGAGCAGAGGAACCTCCCACAGACTGACGGATCAACTTCAGGTTGACCCCGAAGGGTACCTCAACCGGAAGGACGAAATAGAGCCAACCAAAGTCAAGCTCGAACCGGCTGGTCTTCCCAAAGGAGAAGAACAGGGCATCTTCGGTATCAGAGAAATAACCCACAGGGCCTTTTTCAGCAAAATCCTTTCTCTGCTTGATTTTCTTGAGATCCTCAGGGAAAGGCTTGTATTCTGGGATTCTATCCACGGAGAACCGCACCCAGCCTGCCGAGATCCCTACCCCTTCGCCTATGGGCTGAACCAAACTGAAACAGTGAAACTTCGCCAGGCCAAAAAGGGAGGCATACATTATCCCTGCCTTTCTTTGCCTCAACAGGGGGATGCCAGCCGGGTTCCAATAGGGGGCAAAGGCATTGTCGGCCACAGCTCCAAAAGCGCCACCCATCCCCATTGCCCGGGCATCTATACCGATATCCAGAAAAACCCCAGCCTGCTGAGTCCCAAAACAGGCGACAGGACCTAAGAAGATAACAATTAGGCAGAGAGAAGAAATCCTTAACATTCTGACATGCATAATATTAACCATCAAATAACACCCCAAAGAGCTCCCAACTTACTGCGGAGGCCAGGTAGAGACGACCCGCCGGGTCGTCTCTATGATATCGCCCTGTTCAATGAACCTCACCTCAGTTTCACCACTTTTATAATCTCTTCCTGCTTCTCTCCATTCTCCAGGACCGCTTTGACCCGACAGAAATAGACTCCATTGGCCAGAGGACGCCCCCGGTCGTCGCTGCCATCCCAGGTTAATTCATGATAGCCTGATGCCTCCGCCGGGTTGCCGGCATCATCGGTGAAATCCTTAAAACTCCTAACCAGATATCCGGAGATAGAATATATCTTTATAGAAAATTTTTTCAGGGGGTTACTATCTATCCGATAGGCGAAGACCGTCTCATCGGAAAAGGGATTAGGGAAGTTGCCCAACAACTTAATCTTAGTCTTGGAAATTATATTAAATTCCATCTGCTTAGCGACTCGGTGGCCAGAGGCATCTTCAGCGATGAACAGGATGGTGTGAGCTCCGGCAGAAAGGGGAGCGAAAAGGTTAACAGGCAGGCAGTGCACATCTGACCCAGCCAGATGAAAACAGGAGGAGTCGGCAGGTGTCCCATCTATGAAAACCTGGATTTTGTCGATATTTATTCCATTTTCATCCCGCAAGATGGCCGATATCTTGGAACTTGCAGAGATGTATCCCCCTTGAATATAGTGCTGATTCTCCACAGAGAGCTCAATAGTCGGCGCAGCCCGGTCGCGGTTAAGCATAACTGAGAAGATACCGAACCGAGGGGCCTGAGTACAGATGGAGGTAGAATCTACCACCCCACCTAAACTGATCCAGAGATTGCTCCGCTGGTCCCATTGAGCTATCACCAGGTTTTCTCGTTCCTCAGCCGGTAAGGAGTCGGCTAAGGGGAGATCGAAGCTCACGGTGAGGTTGTTCCCGGCTTCTAAACATGGAGAAGGGCCAACTGGACAGATGCGGTAGGCACCCCCCTGATGGCCGTAAAGGCAGATAGGGATGAAATCAGGCTGCTGAACGGCAAACTTCTGTTCAACAGGAGATATCTGAAGCAACGTGCCCTCAAACCCCTGAGGCACAGTCACTGTCACCCTGCCATCAGGGCCCACTACCGTCTTGCCTCTCACAGGGAACCTGTCCACCACGATCTCTCTGGCGTAGGTTGCTTCAGGCTCTCCGGTGGCAAGGGAACTGATCTGAACGGTGATGCTCTTGCTGCCCCCCTCCAGTTTGGCAGGAATCCCGCAGGTGTGACACGAGTCCGGGGCAATGCCTGGGATAGAGACCCTGCCCAGCTGTTCTTGAGCACACCAGAAACTCACCTCCGAAGGTTCAGAGGGAACGTCTCCCACGTTTTTGATCTTTGCGATAAGTTCCACCTCTTTCTCTCCGGCCAAAAGGAGCTCTTCCAAGACCAAAAGCGCCCCAGAACTCACCTGGAAACCGAAGTTCTTGCTGGTGAAGACTTCTCCGGCATTATCGGTCAACCTGAAGTAAAACTCCACCCTTTCCCCGGGCCACAGACCGGTTAAAGCGCTTTGGGTAACATACCGCTGCCCTTCGCCGGTAGGTTCCATAGAGATGTAATGCTCCCGAGAGGGGAAACAGCACTCTGCCCTCTTCACGCCCCTTCGACTCTCAATACGGACATAGATGTAGACGCTGTCAGAGCTATTAGGCCAAGGGGGGGTCACCACCACATCCCCCACAAACGGACTTAAGATGGAGAACTCCCTCTGCCCGATCCAGTCTGCCTTCCGGTTGTCGGTGGCATAGACCTTAAGCTGAGCAGGGCCAGGGGAGGCCGTTTCGGGGAGCTTCAAACTGGCTGAAAAGTTCCCTTCTTCTACCGGCACGTTGAGTTGAACCAGGGTTTTGCCTGAGCTGTCGAAGGCTTCTATCTCAGCGGTGCCAGAACAGGCTGGTTCGGTGGTGCCCCTCAGACGGAGGGAGTCTCCTGGAGAGAGGCTGGTTTTTCCGGCCAAGGAGAGCTCCAGATTGCTGTTAGGGAGAACCAGCCTGGTGGCCGGATCGCCCAGCAGAGTGCATTGTCTGGCCATTGCCTCGGCAATTGATCCGGAATATCGGGAGAGAAACTGAATCCGGGCCCCAGCCAGGGTCTCCCCCACAGTCAATCCTTCGCTTTCAATAAAGGCGGGAATAAGGCACTGGTCTAAATAGTAGTCATGCCAGACCCAACCCAGTCCGCTGGCGCCGAATACACCCACTGCCCCCTTATCCTCGGATTTGAGGAGCTGCTCTCCCAGGGAAGTCCCATAGGGGCTGGCGAAGCTGGCGGTAAAGCAGGTGAGGCTGATAACAAAGGGAAGCCGTCCGGTATTGTGGAGCCGTCCGACATCCTGGCAGTTGAACAGTAGCGCATCCGACCAAATAGCTCCCCCACCGTGGCCTAAGAAGTTAATAAGCAGAAGCCCCTGGTCAATCTTGTCGATTAAGGTCTGTGTGCCTCCGAAATAGGGGTCAGTCTCGGGGGAGCTGCTCCAGACATAGAGGCGAGAGGCATCGAACTGTGGAGGCACGAAATTGGCAATCAGCTCCTCGGACTGGGAGCGAAACTCCGAGCCCAAGCCTCCGATGAAAAGCAATCTCCGCCGCCAACTGCCAAACTGAGAAGAGGTCTCGTAGGCGATGATCTTGTCAATCACCGTCTCCAGCTCCTGGCTGGATGAGACAGGCAGTCGCCCTACAAACAGGTCGGGCAAAAGGTCGTCTCCGGTGAGGCAAGAGTAGAGGTGGTCACACTCGGTATAGCCGTATTTTCGTGTGTAGGCACAATAGGGAGGGATCCACTGGTTGCCCCGGCCGTAGAGGTCCTTGTAATCCCAACTGCCATCTCCGGCCAGCAGCACAAAGCTGGGAGCCCTCTGCCAGTTTTCTAAGGCAAAGCGAAGAAAATCGCGGATGGCCTCCGGGCTTAGAATACCATAGTTGAACTCATCGTAGATGTCTTGCACATCGACTATCTCAACCTTCAACCCCTGTGAGCGGCGAAAATCGGCCAGCCGCCCACAGGCCTCAGAGAAAATCTCCGGGGTAATTATGAGGTAGTCTGCCCCCTTCTCCGGATTCCTCAGTTCTGAAGGTTTATCTTCTTCTATCAGCAAGGGCCTCTTCTTCGCCACCGGCAGGAGGGCAACGTACTCAGTGTTGTGCCGGTCAATTCGGTCCTGGAAGCTGACCTGGTAGTAGGTTTTACCACTTTCATCCTCAACAAGCTCCACATTGGTGTTGATGATCTTGCTGACGCCTTTTTTATACACCTCTATCTGCGGGCCAGAGAAACCTTTTACTACAAAATTGTACACCCCGGAGGATCCGCCTTCAGGGGGGGAGAACTCAATATAATCGTTCCGGGCTTTGTACAGACGGGGATATTTCACCTCCAGCCAGTTCAGGTAGATGGCATCCAGGTCTCCGGCCGATTTCTCGGGGTCTGCGGGTAACACCACAGTGAGGGTGTTCTCACCATCTATCAACTGATTGGCGAAGAGATTCTGGGAGGCTATCTTCTGCCGCCCTTGCCCATCCCAGGTCTGGTCGGCAACAAGCACATCATTCAGATAAACCAGCACATGGTGATCTGGACTGCCTTCGGGATAAGATTTGCCCCGCATCATCACTGTCACTGTGGGATGTTGCTCTGCCTTTGGGTCGGGGTCAGGCAGGTTCACTGGAAAAGAGCGGATCCTCCCGCCCTCAATAGCTCCCCAGAACCAGTGGTCGCAAGGTTCCCCGACCCGGCCCAGGCGGTCAAAGCATCTGTCCTGTTCAGCATGCACGGTAAACTGGTAAGAATGTGGACTGTAATACCTCCGAGGGTTTGTTTCCACAATCTGGCCTGACTCGGTGGCCAGCCGAACGCCCCTGCTCTTGTCCCAGGAGAGCCAATAGACATTATAATCACTGTATGGGTCTTTGTACATATCCTCATGCAGAGGTTGAAGTCCCTGCCGGTTATACTCTGCCCAGAACTCAATGTAGTCACCCCTGTCGAACGAACCGTCCTCCTCACCCCTCACCAGAATAGGGATCTGGTGTCCCCGGTTGCTGATACGGATCGTCCGGGGGTCTACGCCCTTGAGGTCTACCCCTGCTTCTTCCAACTGGCTTTTGGTAATTTGATATATCCCGTCTTCGGCCACCAGAATTCGATATCTGTTTCCCCCTCCTCTTGGCACCTGTTTTCTCAAACGGGGAAGAGAGGGTTTCCTGGAGAACAGTCTTGCCTGGGGATAGTTAATCAACCCCCGAGACAGAAGAGGAACGAAGGGGTCACTGGAGGGCAGAGGGGAAGTCTCCGCGACAGAGGCCGAGAAACTCACCCGGATTTTCACCTTTCGAAAGATCAACAGTTCACCTGTTGTTGGATGATACTGAAATGGGCAGAGGCAGAGCCTTGCCACTCGATTTCCCCGCATATAGCCTAGATCGGCAATAGTTGCTATTCTCTCCGGGTAGGGTCCAGAGGTAGTATAGAAGGCCTTATCAACTTCGTAACGCTCAATAATTCTGCCTTCTTCATCTGAAGGTTGAATCACATCGAGGAAGGGATTAGGACAGAGGCGGCCCACTTGCCGACGGATCGGCTCAGAACCCACTGCACTCACCTCCACCTTCACATCGGGAGGAATACCGAGGGCAAAGCCGAAGGTGGGAATCCGGGGCCTGCCCTCCTCTGAGATGAAGCCGCAGCCTTTGGAGTAAAGTACAGTGTAGGTCTGGCCATCTACCCTCCTTTCTCTCACCTCCAACTCAGGGGGAGAAAACTGAAGACCTATCCCCCGGGCAGTAGACTCCAATATCTCGATCTCCGCCTCTGCTGCTGAAACGGAGAGGGTCAAGATGGCCAGAGGAGAAAAGAAAAACAGAAAGATGAGAACTAAGACCTTAATTCTATTAACCATAAGGTGAAGGCAAATTATCAAACAGGGTTAATAGCTTAAAACCGGTTTGTTCTTTATCTGAATAATTTAAACGGTGGTATGGGGATTGTCAAGGAAATTCCTTGCCAGAGGCAGGCTCTGGAATTGCATCGTTCGAGTCCAGCGAGCCTTGGGCCCCCTTACCATCTTTCTCAGCACAGCTTGCTTCAGCACCAGGGGCGGGAATTTCGGACTTTGGCCCCCCACCCCGCGGAACAGAGGAGTTTATCCTACGGGGCCAGGTCCGCCCTTGGTCTAAGATGTGGATCACCTGCCAGCCCCGTCTCTCGAGGGCCTGGGCGATAAAGCGACGATGACAGCGCCAGGGGAGCTTCTCTGCACACATAATCACACACCGCTTCTCTGAAGCCAGCTCCTCCAGCACTGCTATCCCCTGGTTAAATGCTGCACTGCCGGTGTAGCTTTCATACCCACCAGTCCTATAGCCGCCCAGCTCTCTACCCAGATATGAGTAGCCGATGCCCTCCTTTTTCAGTAACTCTGAGAGGTCCTCTCTGCGGAAGTGATCAAATCTGCTGGTAGGAAATCTTCTCACATCGAGCAACTGGTCGATCTGGTAGCTCTTCAGAAGGGCTACGAACTCTTCCTGGGAGCGAGTGCTGGAACCGACAGTGTAAATAACCTTTTGTGACATAAGTCCTTAGCCGGAAACCTGAGCACTAAAGAACAATAAAAGGCAGTGGATATTGTGTTAGATTGTACCCTATTGGTGAGTGGTAAACCAGTCACCAGTAACTGATTCACACTGTTGTTTTGACATTCACTCGCTGTTTTTCTAAATCCGGGATAAGAAGGTTAACCTCTTTGGGGTTTAGGCCTCTGGAGGAATTCCAACAGCCGCTGGAGGGAGAGGGTGTTAAGCAAGTCGTTTCCCCCCAGCCAGCCCCGTCTGGCCACAGCAACGCCCAGCCTAATTGCCCAGAGTTGATCGACATGATGGGCGTCGGTGCCGATGGAGAGCTTCACTCCCATCTGTTTTGCCTTCATACAGTTGATGTCTGAAAGGTCAAGCCTATCGTAGTAGGAATTTATCTCCAGGGCAGTGTGGGTCTCTGCAGCCTTGGCCATAATCTGATCAACATCCACTTCATAGCCCTCTCGGGAGGAGATCAACCGGCCGGTAGGGTGGGCAATGATGTCCACATGGGGATTCTCCATAGCCTTGATCATTCTTTCGGTCACATTTTTTTTAAACCCGGAATGGACAGCCGCCACCACTATATCCAGCTTGCTTAAAAGCTCCTCCGGGTAGTCTAAGCTGCCATCGGCTTTGATGTCTACTTCAGTGCCCGCCAGTATACGGATGCCGCCCAGCTTTTGATTGAGCTGCTCGATTTCTCTGATCTCCTCCAAGAGTTCATCTTCCGAGAGGCCGCCTGCATACTGGGCCGACTGTGAGTGGTCACAGATAGCTATGTACTTGTAGCCCAGTTCCTTGGCCTTAAGGGCTATCTGTTCGATGGTGGCGGTGCCATCGCTGTGTTGGGAGTGTACATGGAGGTCGCCACGGATCTCTTCTGGCTTCACCAACTCCGGCAGGGTGCCACGACTGGCGGCCTCGATCTCGCCCCTGTCTTCCCGCATCTCCGGGGGTATCCAGCAAAGTCCCAGGGCAGAGTAGATATCCTCTTCCCTCTGGCCTCCCAACCGTTCGTCACCCCTGAAGATCCCATATTCACTTATCTTTAAGCCTCTCTCTTTGGCTATCTCTCGCAAGTGGATGTTATGGGCCTTGGAGCCGGTGAAGTACTGCAGTGCAGAGCCAAAGCTCTGGGGACTAACCACCCGCAGGTCCACCTGGGTTTTCCCCTCGATGATCACACTGCCTTTGGTGTCTCCGGCGGCCAAGACCTCGGTAACCTGAGGCAGTTGTGTGAATCTCTGGATTATCTGTTTCCCCTCGGCGCCGGTGGTAAGTATGTCGATGTCGCCGATGTTTTCTTTCATCCGGCGCAGACTTCCGGCAGCTGATATCTGGATTATCTGCTTCATCTGTTTCAGCTGGGCAATTATCCCCTCCACTATGGGCAGGGCTATTCCCAGAGGGATTCTGCCTCTGCTGGCGGCATATAGCTTAATGCCCCGTTTAATATTCTCCACCTTTTTGGCCCCCAGGCCGGGCAGAGCTTCCATACTTCCGTCTTCGATAACCCTCTTCAGGTCGTCGAGGCTCTCCACCCCCAGCCTGTCGTGCAAAAGGGCCAAGGTCTTGGGTCCCATACTCTGAATGGCCATAAGCCCTATCAATCCCTCTGGCACTCCCTGGGTTACCTCCTCATACTTTGACATCCTCCCGGTGGTGAGATACTCCTCTATCTTCTTGGCGATCCCGCTGCCAATACCAGGGATGTTCATCAATTCGCCCTGCTTGTAGATTGCTTCAATATCGTCACGGAGCTCTCCTATTACCCGACTGGCCTTCCGGTAAGCGTTCACTTTGAAAGGGTTTTCACCTTTGAACTCCAGGATGTCAGCCATCTTCCCGAAGATCTCAGCAAGCTCCCTGTTCTTCATCTGCCATCACCTTCCTTAAATTTTCTCTCAACCGTTCCTCACAGATAGTGCAGAACCTTTGGCTCTTTCTGTCTATATCTGAGAGGCTGTTAGAGAAATACATTACACAGTTGAGATCATGACAGTGAGTCAGACCAAATGTATGAGCTAATTCATGTACTGCTTCTTTAGTGGCGCGATCTGTAAATAACCATTCATTAGGCTCTAAGCCATAGAATTCCTGTCTCAAACGGCACAAAGAGATAATAGCTACCCCTGAGGTAAGGTCCGCTTCCCCGAAGACAAAATTCAACTGTGGCACATAGAGGTCTACATTCGCCACAGCCAGAACCCTCAGGGCATCTTGAGGTTTCCTCTCTCTAAGTTTCTGTAGAATCAGAGAAGAGCAGTACTGCCTGCGAGCAGAGCTGTATACCCCGTCAGGCAGTCTTATCCTCTCTGCTATTTTGCAGGGAAGACCAAACTGCCTTTCCAGCCAAGAACTTATCTCCCAAAGTATCTTGGTACTTACCTCTCCCAGAGGGAGCAAATATATGTCTTTCATAGTATACCAAACGCAGGCGAAAACCGAAAGAAAAGCACCACTGCCGCACCAGGCGTGATGCGTGAAGCGTGAAAAAACGACCCTAATATTGTTGTCTAATCACGTTTCACGTATCACGCTTCACGTTTCACCTCTTCGCAGGGGTGTCCATGGCACAGCAGAGGCGACTCATCTTGAAAACTCAAGTATTCTTTCAGATAGAGAGCATTATGTTATCAATCAGCCTTGCCTGGCCGAACCTCACTGCCAAGGCTATTAACACCTCACCGGAAAGCTTCTCCAGGGGCTCAAGCTGTTGGGTGTCAACCACAGCGATGTAATCAATCTCAGCGGTCGGTTTCTCAGAGATCATCTTCTCCATTGTGGCGATGATGCTGCTGGAGCTGCGTTCCCCTGCCTCAACCATACTTTTCGCCATCTGTAGAGCCCTGTAGAGCACAGTGGCATCTTCTCTCTCTTTTTCTGAAAGGTAGAGATTTCGAGAGCTCATTGCCAGCCCGTCCGGCTCTCTGATCGTGGGAGCCACTATGATTCTTATATCAAAGTTCAGATCCTTGACCAGGCGCTTGATTACGATTGCCTGCTGGGCATCTTTTTGCCCAAATACCGCAATGTGGGGCCCAACAATGCAAAACAGTTTGGTCACCACTGTGGTGACCCCTCGGAAGTGAGTGGGCCGGGAGGCTCCACAGAGCTTTCTGGTTATCCCCTCCACCTCCACAAAGGTACGATAACCGTCGGGGTACATCTCTTCCGGGGAAGGGGCAAAGACCACATCCCCTCCTGCCTGCTCTGCTAATCGACAGTCTCGCTGGAGGTCTCTGGGATAGGTCTCGTAGTCTTCGCCTGGGGCAAACTGGGTGGGATTGACAAAGATGCTGACCACGACGAAATCTGCCTCTTTCCTGGCCAGACGAATAAGACTCAGATGCCCCTCGTGGAGAAATCCCATAGTGGGGACCAATCCTATCTTAAGCCCCTTGGTCCTGACTTGTTGGGCCAGTTTCTGCATCTGCCCGACCCGTTTAATTATCTTCATAATTATCCCCTGGTGGAGAGAGTGTGATTTTTCAGTTTAGAGGAAAGAAACTACGATAAAGATACTTGAAAACCCATAGATATGCAAGCACTTTTTCCCCGGGCTGAGATGAAAAAAGCCGCCAGAGTACAGCCTTCCCCGGCGGCTTTTTATCCCTAAACGCCGATCTGTTTTTCCCCTGCATTGGTACGGGTAAAAGCTAACCGCAGAGAACGCAAAGCGGATAAGAGTATGATCTTCTTGTTCGATGGATTTTTATCCCAATATCTATCTTAAAACCTCGTCGGTTTGAGGTCGGAGACTTCGCCAGCCTTATAAATTTCCATTATATTTGACAGGGCCGTCGGCTTTAAAGAAAGGGGCAGAGGGTGAGAGATCACTCCTCAGGCTGCAGTCTGATGGTCGTCCTCACCCTGAAAGCATCAGGGTAGCCCTTTTTGCGAACCTTTCTAAGCAGTTTCTCCGCCTCAACAGAGGAGAGGCAGTCACCCACTCTCACCTTATAATATGGTGCTTCAAACTCAAGGTAAACATTCTCCCCGAACACAGTTTCCGCCCTCTGTCTGGCCTCAATGGCCGCCTGCCTGTCAGGAGAGGCAAATATTTGAACTCTAAAGCCCTGAACATACTGAGGCCGCTCTCTCTGGGAGGTATCTGGCACCGCTGGTTTGCTAGTTACAGCTAAGGCTGTCTCTGGCACTGCCGGGACAGGCTTCCTCAGCTCTTCCCAGATGTCGTCATCCTGAAGTGAAAGAGGATCAAACTGCTTCTCCAGCACCGGTTTTGGGGGGATAATCCTTCGCCCAACACAACTCATCCCCAGAGACAATAAAGCGACCACTGGAAACAGAAGCAACCACCGGGGTAGGAGGTAAAGAAGCAGAGGGAGATCACCCTCTGCTCTACCCTGCTCCCTCTCTCCCCTGCTCCTCTGCTGTTTAGCGAATCCCAACTTATTAGATAACATACTAATACCTCCACATTGAATCTTCTATTGTTTCAGACCCAGTTTTACTGCGGCGGCCAGCAGCGGGATCATAATCTCGTGGTGGCCAGTGAGCCCAAAGGCCTTGCCCCCGGATTGAGTTGGCCGCCGAAGTACATTCACCTGCTGCCGGTAGTGTTGAATCATATCAAAATTAGCAGTGCTGAATCGTTCCACCACATAGCCCAGGTTCCTCACCACCGTCAGCGCCTTGAGGAAAACCTCAGGCAAAATCACCGCTGAGCCGAGGTTTAAAACCACTCCTCCCTCGCCTATCCTCGAGATCGTATGGGCGAATATTCTGAAATCCCGATAGCTGGTCTCACCTATGGCGCTGCCTGAGGCAGAGGGGTGTTGGTGTACAATATCGGTGCCCAAGGCCACGTGGACTGTCACCGGGATGTGCATCCGATAGCCTGCTGCCAGAAGGCTTTTTTCTGCGTAAGGGGCCTCTTGAAGGCTTCTACCCAATGCCTCTCCATAACCTAAGCCCTCTTCTCTCCCCTGGCAGATAATCTGGTTTATAAGCCTACCCGTCTCCTCTGCCATACCGAAGGTTCCGTTCTGCAATCCCTGGGCCACATCCTCTGAGGTCTGCCCCCAACGGGCGATCTCAAAATCGTGTATGCTTCCTCCGCCATTTAAGGCAATGTGGGAGATTATTCCCCGTTTCATCAGATCAATCAAGACCGGGCTGAGACCACACTTTATCACATGGGCACCCATCATTGCCACCACAGGTTTCCCTTTCTTCACTGCCTCAACGATCTTTGCCACCAGAGTCCGAAAATCTTCTCCCACCAGGATATGAGGCAGAGAATCAACGAAATTCTGGAACTCGGCTCCGGGGTTGAAGACTGTGGCAAAATCTGTGATTTTGACCTTGCTTTTCCGTTCAGAAAAAGGATAGGTTTTAACGCCTTCCAGCCGAATCTGTTTGTATTTAGACAATTTCTTGCTCCTTATTTTAAGAAACAGCCGCCCTGTTTCTCACTGCAGCCCTTTGGGCCAATATCGGGTCAACTCTGCGGTGAGAGATCCCACCCGTATTTTCAACTTCATTAGAACTGGCATCTTCCGCTGGTCATCGGTAAGCCAGATGGTGAGTTTTCCCTTGGGCTTAAAGAACACCCCTGGGGTTTCCATAAGCGGCCGAACAACTAAACAGTTGAACCTTCCCGCCTTCACCTTTATCCTCTGCCGCCTGAGCACCTGCACTTCAAGCCGATAGACATTGTCATTACTGTGGTAGTCGATAAACACTGATTTGCCTGGTGTTAGCTCACAGGTCCGAAGGAAATAGAAGGAAGAAAGAGGATCCTGGATGAAAGGGGGGATTTCTGTGGTGTCTTTTTCTGAAAGGGCCAGATGGCTCTGCTGGTCATAAAAGACAGAGTAGGTTGTTTTGAAACTGCCTTCGTGGATTTTTTTTCTGAACCCCCTGCTGAATATTCCCTGGACGTCAATAAAGGATTCAATCTGGTCTTTTACTTTGAAAAACAGAGAGAAAAAGTCATTAGAGCGGGTTACCGATACTACGTGGTAACAGGGATACTGGCCTACGGGCTTGATATCTTTTACCTCCATAACTCCGCTGCCCGCCCCGATTGGCCCGTAGCGAAGGCTGTAATAAAGCCTCTCCCCTACACCAAAAGCCAGATTCTCCACTGTTCGGCCCTCTGGTGAACCGTCGGCGAGAACATTGTGGGGAAAAATAACGGACAGAAGGCACAGAGTCAGAACACAGAGTTGCTTTACATTCACTATAATTTTCCTCCCCGGGTTAATTCCCATAATTTGGCATACTTACTGAATACATAAAAGGCCCCTAAGCTTGAGATGAAAAAACCTGCCTTGCCGTCCAAGAAACCTAATTGCCACAGATACATCCTTATAAATCTGAGCAACGGGCGGAGGAGGATGTCTCGCAGATAGAAACCTCTCCCCTGCTTTGCCATCTGCTGAGCAGAGAGGGTGGAGTAACGGTCTATCCTCTTCAGGTGGTCGGAAATATCTTGATAGGAATAGTGGTAAAGATCGCCTTGGAGGTATCCCACCTTTCCCGAGGCCAGCACTACCTTCTCGTGAAGGTCGATCCCCTCCCAGCGGGCCTTGCCTTTTCGGAAAAGGCGAAGTTTGTAGTCTGGGTACCAACCGCAGTGGTTAATCCACCTGCCCAGATAGAATGTCCGGCGAGGGATAAAATAGCCAGCAAACGGGGGCTCAGTGCTCAGCAGCTCAAGGATACTGCGCTTCAACTGCTCGGAGACAACCTCGTCGGCATCTAAGGCCAAAACCCAGTCATAGGTGGCCTTGCTCAGGGCAAAGTTCTTCTGCTGGACAAATCCTGGCCACCTGTTCTGAAAAACTTTGTCGGTAAATTGGCGGGCGATCTCTGCCGTCCTATCCTGGCTGAAGGCATCTACTACTATAATCTCATCCGCCCAGGCCAGAGTCTTCAGACAGTCTCCAATGTTCCGTTCTTCATTGTAAGTGATAATACAGGCTGATAGCTTCTGTCTCATTCTTCCCGGATACTCTGTTTCTTACCTAAGAATTTGAAATCCATCGAAAAGGGGTAAAGATTACCGCTTATTGAAGTCCTATAGATCTTATCCAAGCCATCCCTGCGAGGCATTTTAAATATAGTAAGTTTACTTAATTTCCACAAGAGTTATATTTCACCCCTGGCGACAGCAGTGTTTTTTCATAGATGATCCGTTCGTAAAAAGTTGCATTTCCCCTCCCCTGTGGGGAGGGGATTCACCCTGTTAGATAGAGGATCTTATCTAACAGGGTAAAGGGGAGGGGGACACCCTCAAGGGAGAGGGAACTTTTTACGAAAGGATCATAGATGGAATTCAAAGTTTCAGACTGGCTTGCTCGTAGTTGCCACCAGCGGCAGTGTGAGCACTGGCAGTTTGTCGGTTTAACTGGCTCTGGCGGTTATAACTCTCTATTGTAGGAAGAGGAAAACAGCCAGAACCCAAAAAAATCTTTGCTCCTGCGAAAAAAAGACTTGACAGATGGGTCTTTTTATATTATCTTGCCAAAGCAAAGATGGAAAGATCCTAGTATAGAGTGAGAGTTTATTATAGTTTGGGTAGTTGTGTTAGATAGGATCAGAGATTCTAAAAAAGAAAGAAGGTGAAACAGTTTTGCCAAGAGGTAGAGTGAAGTGGTTTAGCAATAGTAAGGGCTATGGCTTCATTGAGCAAGAAGATGGCGAAGATGTCTTTGTCCATTTCTCTGCGCTTCAAGAAGAAGGATTCAAATCTTTGGCAGAAGGTCAAGAAGTTGAATTCGATATAGTAGAAGGCCCAAAAGGACCACAGGCAGCTAATGTGGTTAAAATATAAATGTTAGCTGGAGGCCCCAACTTAAGGAGAACTTTTGTTGGGGCCTTTTTCTTAAAATTGAGCACAGTCAAATATTAAGCAAAGCCATTTCCTTCCAGAAGGCAAATATGGCCAACAAAAATCTTGTGGGAAGGTGCGGGCATTATTGCGGTGCTTGTACGGTCTATCGAGCGTGTGAGGATGGAGGCGAGCTGCTAAAGGCAATGGAAAGCGCTTGTCCTCCAGATAGAAATCTTTACTGTAAGGGATGTCAGGTAGTAGATGAAACTTGTTGGGCTTATAATTGCACAATACGTATGTGCTTAGATGCAAAAGGGCTTCAGTTTTGCTACCAGTGCGATGAGTTTGAAACGGGCGGATGTGAAGGTTGGAAAAATATGGCAGAAGCACACGCTAAAATTGGGATGGATTTGCGTGAAAACCTACTGTGGCTCAAATCTGGCAAAGTAGAAGAATGGTTAGAAGAGCAAGACAAAAAATGGAGATGTCCATCTTGCGGGAAGCCGATTAGTGAGGAAGAGAAATGTTACCAGTGTGGTGCAAAATTGAGAGAAGAGTCATAGAAAAATGACAAGGCGACTTGTTAACGTAAGTACTTGGCAACAGGACAATTACTGATTCATGCGGAGGGAGGTAATGAAGAAGAGTTTAACTAACTGGATCCTTTGGGTGAGTATGTTTTTATCTTTGGGCTTC
>CAZQSC010000024.1:0-19418 GCA_964595705.1 uncultured bacterium
GAAGGTTGATACTCGAACAGCAAGCTATATCGAAAGGACAGAATAGTGAGAGAGTCCGAGATCAGAAAACTGATAAAGCTGGTGGAGGAAAGCGACATCAGCGAGCTGGAGGTCTCTCGGTGGGGCAGAAAGGTGAGAATCTGCAAGTATCCCCCTTCCTCCGCCTTCCCCCAGAAATCGGAGGAAGATGGCCAAACCATCATTTTGTCCCCCAAACAACAGCAGGAAGAACAGCAGGGGGAACCCGTCAAAGAACAGCTTCACGAGATTAAATCTCCTATGGTGGGGACTTTCTACCGAGCTCCTACCCCCGATGCTGAGCCTTATGTCAAAGAAGGCGACCGAGTTGCCGTAGGACAGGTAGTATGCATCATCGAGGCCATGAAGATTATGAACGAGATCGAATCCGATATAGAAGGTACAGTGGTGGATATTCCAGTTGATAATGCCGCCCCTGTAGAATACGGCCAAACATTGCTCTTGGTAAGACCTGATTAAGAGGGTGAGCAAGGCTGAGCGTGTCCAATGGTGAAAATAGACACTCACCGAGACCGCTGATGTAGAGGATAACCATTATTGGGATGTTATGTTTAAGAAAATATTGATTGCCAATCGAGGTGAGATTGCCCTGCGGGTCATCAGGGCCTGTAAGGAGTTAGGAATAGCTACAGTGGCTGTCCATTCGGAGGCCGATGCCAACTCTCTGCATGTGAGGTTTGCTGACGAGGATGTCTGTATCGGTCCGGGCCCCAGCACTCAGAGTTACCTGAATATCCCTCAAATAATAAGTGCTGCTGAGCTGACCGATGCCGACGCCATCCACCCCGGTTATGGATTCCTGGCCGAAAACGCTTATTTTGCAGAGGTGTGTGAGTCCTGTAACATTAAGTTTATTGGGCCTTCAGCCGAGATGATCCGCCAGATGGGAGACAAGGCTTTTGCGCGGCGTTCAATGGCCGAAGCCGGTGTCCCCATCATCCCTGGAAGCCAAGATGTCGTCGAAAACATTAAAACAGCCAGAGAAGTGGCCAAAGAGGTCGGTTATCCGCTGCTTCTGAAGGCAGCCGCTGGAGGAGGAGGCAGGGGAATACGCTTAGTCCGAGAAGAGAAGGAGTTAGCAGATGCCTTCCGGATGGCCAAGGCAGAAGCCCAGGCTAATTTCGGCAATCCCGCCCTTTACATAGAACGGTACATCGAAAAACCTCGCCATGTGGAAATCCAGATATTAGCAGACCAGTTCGGCAATGTGGTGCACCTGGGGGAAAGGGATTGTTCTATCCAGAGAAGGCACCAGAAGCTTGTAGAGGAGTCCCCTTCCCCAGCCGTTGATGAACAACTGCGTCAAAAGATGGGGGAAGCAGCTGTCAAAGGGGCCAAAAGTATTGGCTATCAGAGCGCTGGCACGGTGGAATTCCTGCTCACCCCAGATGGAGAGTTCTATTTTATGGAGATGAACACCCGAATCCAGGTGGAACACCCGGTGACTGAGATGGTAGTCGGCATTGACTTGGTGAAGGAGCAGATCAGACTTGCTACTGGAGAGAAGATCAGATGGCAGCAGAAGCAGATAAGACTCTCTGGCCACGCCATTGAATGCCGCATCAACGCTGAAGATCCGCAGAGAGATTTTGCCCCTTGCCCTGGAACCATTGTCGGTCTGCACATCCCTGGAGGACCTGAAGTGAGAATCGACACCCACCTGTATGTCCCTTATCGAATCCCCCCCTTTTATGACTCTCTCCTGGCTAAGGTAATCACCCACGGGGAAACCCGTCAAGAGGCGATAACCAGGATGCAAAGGGTTCTGGAAGAGCTGATTATCGAGGGTGTGCCCACCACCATTCCCCTTCATCAGAAGATTATGAAAGACCCCAGTTTCAGAGAAGGCTGGGTGGATACCACTTACATTGAGGCTATGACCGAGATAGCCAACCAAGAGGCCGCTTAAGATGCTGCTTGCAGTGGATATTGGCAATTCCAGTATATCTATTGGCCTGTTTTCAGAAGCCACCCTGGTTGACTATTTTTGCCTTCCTGTGGACCTTCGGAAACCCCCGGAGGAGTATAGAGACCTCTTGGTTGAACTATTCAACACAAAGGGGATTGCTCTTTGCAGTATCGATGAGATGGCCATTGCCTCAGTGGTAGAGCAACTCTCTTCGACCCTCCAGCAGGTGTCTCGCCTGCTCTGGGGAGCCGACCCGTTGGTCATCAGTTATCAGGACATTCCGGAGTTAAAGATTCGCTACCGCAGGCCGGAAACTGTAGGGATTGACAGACTACTGGCGGCGCTGGCTGCTTACAGAATCTACGGTGCACCGTTGATTGTAGTTGATATCGGGACGGCGGTGACTGTAGATGTCCTCTCTGCTGAAGGCGAGTTCTTGGGGGGGATTATCGCTCCTGGACCGCGGATTTGTGCCGAAGCACTGGCTGAAAAGACCAGCCTGCTGCCCCAGGTGGAGCTTCAACCTCCTTCCGAGCTAATCGGCAGAAGCACAGAGGAGGCCATTAAGTCAGGTGTTGTCTATGGAACGACGGAGTTGGTGGACGGCCTGGTCAGAAGGATAAGAGAGCAGATAGGGGAGCCGGCTGAGGTAGTTGCCACAGGGGGGCTTGCAGATTTAATCTCTCCAGAGTCCAAGACAATAAAGATTGTGGACCTACACCTGGTGTTCAAAGGAATCCAAATGACCTACAATTATTTAACCCGGATTCGGAAAAACGCTGAAAACAACTGATCCGACTTCGGTTTGCTGAAATTGATAAGAAGTCACAAAGAAGATCGGTCGCTTTAAGACAACGTTCAATTCCATCGAAGCATCAGGACACATTTAAAAACAATCTGATACAATACTCATTTCGGTAGATTCGGTGTTTTTTCAGTGTTCGATTTTCCGGATCTATGTTTAAACAGAGGACGATTAACCGACATCCTACCAGGAATTTCCACAAATTGTAGGGGCAGTTTGCAGACCGCCCCTGTTGTGTTTAAAGTTCTAAGGCAACCCTGGTTCCTCAACACTACATGGTCTTTTGTCCACAGCTATCTTATGAAAAAAGGGTAAAACAGAAGAAAATGAAAGAATATTTGCAAAAAATCAAATTTTCTGGTGATATTCTCCCGACAACCGGATTTTGCGGATTTGCAAATTTTCAAGAAAACCCTTTCTTTTTAGCACTCCTTTGGGAAGAGTGCTAATACTGGGACAGGAAGTTGTTAATTGTGAGGTTGTTGTGAGAATTTCTATGCTGTTAATTTTAGGTCTTCAGGTGCTTGGTTAAAGTGTTGAGGGACACAAGGCATAATTGAAAAAGATCAAGGACCCAGGATGAGAAAGGAGGTGAACTGAATGAAGGTAAAACCCTTAGCAGACCGTGTGTTGATTAAACCGCTGGAGGCCTCAGAGGAGAAAAAGGGAGGTATTATCATCCCTGACACTGCCAAGGAGAAACCTCAGCAGGGTGAAGTGAAAGCGGTTGGACCGGGGTCAGTTTCTGATTCCGGTGAAAAAGAATCGATGAGCGTCAAGGTCGGTGACACTGTCCTTTATGGCAAATACGCCGGCACAGAGGTGAGAGTAGAGGGTGAGGATCTGCTGATCATGCCGGAGAGCGATATTCTGGCTATCATTGAGAAGTAAAAGGAGGAGAAGAAAAGATGGCAAAACAATTGGCATTTAATATGGAGGCCAGGAAGCAATTGAAAAGTGGGATGGACATCCTGGCCGATGCAGTTAAGGTAACCCTTGGTCCCAAGGGGCGAACCGTCGTTTTAGACAAGAAATTCGGTTCTCCCACCGTGACCAAGGATGGCGTGACAGTGGCCAAGGAGATTGAGCTGGAGGATCCCTACGAGAATATGGGAGCCCAGATGCTCAAAGAGGTGGCCTCCAAGACCAGCGATGTGGCAGGTGATGGCACCACCACTGCTACCGTCCTTGCCCAGGCAATATTTACCGAAGGGCTGAAAAATGTGACCGCTGGAGCCAACGCTATGGCCCTGAAAAGAGGAGTCGAAAAGGCAGTCAAAGCCGTGGTAGAGAACCTAAAACAGATGAGCAAGGAGGTCTCTGGCAAGACCGAGATCGCTCAGGTAGGCACAGTCTCCGCCAACAATGACAAAAGCATCGGTGAGATTATCGCCGATGGAATGGAGAAGGTAGGTAAGGACGGAGTGATCACCGTGGAAGAGGCCAAGGGGACTGAAACCACCTTAGAATGGGTGGAAGGTATGCAGTTTGACCGCGGCTATCTCTCCCCTTATTTTGTGACCAATGCCGAGACGATGGAGGCAGTGCTTGAAGACGCTCTGATTCTCATCTACGACAAGAAGATCTCGGCTATGAAGGACCTGCTGCCGTTGCTGGAGAAGGTTGCCCAGATGGGTAAGCCCCTTCTGGTCATAGCCGAAGATATAGAAGGCGAAGCCCTGGCCACCCTGGTGGTGAACAAGCTGCGTGGCACTTTAAAGTGCGCAGCGGTCAAAGCCCCTGGCTTTGGCGATCGCAGAAAGGCAATGCTTGAAGATATTGCCATCCTCACCGGCGGCAGGGTGATATCCGAGGAAGCTGGATTTAAGCTGGAGAACGCCATGGTCTCCGACCTCGGCACCGCCAAAAGAGTCACCATTGACAAAGAGAACACCACCATAGTAGAGGGTGGAGGCAAAACAGAGGACATAAAAGGACGGGTAGAGCAGATCCGTCGGATGATAGAGGAGACCACCTCCGACTACGACCGAGAGAAGTTGCAGGAGCGTCTGGCAAAGCTGGCCGGAGGAGTGGCTGTGATCAATGTGGGAGCAGCCACTGAGGCTGAGATGAAAGAGAGAAAGGCCCGAGTAGAGGACGCCCTGCACGCCACCAAGGCCGCTGTAGAGGAGGGGATCGTCCCCGGCGGCGGAGTAGCCCTGTTAAGGTCGCTCTCTGTACTGGATAAAGTAGAGGCAGAAGGGGAAGAGAAGATTGGGGTCAGTATAGTCAGGCGTGCCTTAGAAGAGCCTCTTCGTCTAATCGCCGAAAATGCCGGCCTTGAGGGCGCAGTCGTCATCCAGAGGGTGAAAGAAGGTAAGGGGAGCTTCGGGTTCAACGCCGAAACGGAAGCCTACGAAGACCTGATGGCAGCCGGAGTTATCGACCCCACCAAGGTGGTGAGGATCGCCCTGGAAAACGCCGCCAGCATTGCCTCGTTGCTCCTGACCACCGAGGCCCTGATAACCGAAATCCCGGAGAAGGAGAAGACTCCACCTGCGCCTCCGGGAGGATACGGTGAGTACTAATCCGCCAGAATCCCCTGCAGGGCTTTCCATCCTGCAGGGGATTTTTTATGGAAATATCCTTCCCTCCCACAGCTCCACAGAGTGGATCGCCCAGGACACCGACTGGCCTATCTGAGCGGCAGTTGGACGGCTGGCCCAAACGAGGATCAGGCCCACATCCAACTGCCTGGCCGGGCAGATGCCAGGCTCTCAGAAAAGCACAAGGTAGAGCAAGCCCTGGCCAAATTCAGGGACCGGTTCAATGTGAAGGACATCTTCAGCCAGTCAAGGAAAACCCCTATCTTTTCTAAAACAACATACTGCCTCTTCTTGCCTGCAATACACCCTTGAGAATACCGTTGACATTTAACTTATTTTCTGGTATATTAGAACTGAAAATGAATCAACTGGAATTGAACAAACTTTAAACAAATTGAGGGTAAACAGCTATGGCAAGCACGGAGCAGAGGTTAAAGATTGGTTTTCCTAAGGGAAGCTTACAGGAGGCGACTTTCAGGCTGTTCAGCAAGGCTGGCTATCGCATATCGGTCAGCTCCAGGTCTTATGTGCCCCGCATCGATGATCCAGAACTGGAAGGGCTTTTGATCCGAGCGCAAGAGATGGCCCATTATGTGGAAACAGGGGTGTTGGATGTGGGACTAACTGGAAAAGATTGGATAATGGAATCCGAGGCCGATGTGGTGGAGGTTACAGAACTGGTTTACGCCAAAGAGGGCTTTCGTCCGGTCAGGTGGGTAGTGGCAGTGCCTGAGAGCTCTGACATCCAATCGGTCGAGGATCTACAGGGCAGAAGGATTGCCACTGAACTGGTGGGGGTAACCAGACGATTTCTAAAGCAACGGAACATCCAGGCGGAGGTGGAATTCTCCTGGGGTGCAACCGAAGCTAAAACCCCTGTTTTGGTAGATGCCATTGTGGAGTTGACCGAGACCGGGGCCTCACTGAGGGCCAATAACCTGCGAATCATAGAGACAGTGCTGGAATCCACCACCAGGCTGATCGCCAACCCGAAAGCATGGAGCAACACGTGGAAAAAACAGAAAATAGAAAACCTGGTGCTGCTTCTCCAGGGAGCTTTACAGGCCGAGGAGAAGGTGGGTCTTAAAATGAATGTCTCTAAGAAAAACCTACAGGGGGTGATCGAAAAACTGCCCTCCCTCCATACCCCTACCGTCTCTAACCTGACAGGCGAGGGTTGGGTTGCTGTAGAGGTAGTGATAGACGAGAAGGTGGTCAGAGAGATCGTCCCCGAGCTGAAGAGGGCTGGGGCCCAGGGGATTATCGAATATCCCTTGAACAAGCTCATCTATTGAATGAGAAGGATTTATGCGGATGATTGAGATTGTAGAATATAAGAATGGAATCCGGGGCAAGCTGGAGGAGCTTCTCTCTCGCTCCGTCTCTTATTGGTCCTCCGACCTAGAGATCGAGGTGAAGGCTATTGTAGACACAGTGAGAGATCTGGGGGATGAGGCGCTGGTGAAGCTCACAAAGGAGTTCGATGGGATCTGCCTCGCTCCGGAGGAGCTGCGAATTTCTCCTCAGGCAATAGAGCAGGCTTACCGGGCAGTGGACGATGAGTTCCTTACAGCCATCCAGGAAGCAATAGAGAATGTAGCTGGCTACCATCGGCGGCAGAAGCTCGCCTCCTGGAGCTTTGACGACGGGGACGGAGTCGACTTAGAGGAGCGTTTTGTCCCTTTAGAGAGGGTAGGACTGTATGTGCCTGGCGGCAAGGCCTTTTATCCGTCATCCATTGTGATGAATGCTGTGCCGGCTAAGGTGGCTGGAGTAGACAGAATCATTGTCGCCCTTCCCCCGAAAACTGCTCACAATCCTTATATACTGGTAACCTTAGGGGAACTCGGGCTAAGGGAGATCTATGCTATTGGTGGGGCTCAAGCTATCGCTGCTATGGCATTTGGAACAGAGACGGTGCCTAAGGTGGACAAAATAGTGGGGCCAGGCAATATCTATGTCGCTTTAGCCAAAAGATATGTCTACGGAGTGGTGGACATAGATATGCTTGCCGGCCCTTCGGAGGTGGTAATTCTGGCAGACCAGACAGCTAATCCGAAGTTTATAGCTGCCGATATGCTTGCCCAGGCTGAACACGACCAGATGGCTCAGGCAGTGTGTATAACCACCTCTCTTAAATTGACAGAGGAGATAAGAAAGGAGATAGCACAGCAGATGGAAGGACTTGAGCGTCGGGAGATAATCGCTGAGGCACTGATGGATTACGGGTTGATCGTGGTGGTAGAAACCTTAGACGAAGGGATAAAGCTGGTCAATCAGATAGCCCCCGAACATCTGGAGTTGATGACGGCTAACCCACGCCAAATCCTTCAGGAAATTAGAAATGCCGGGGCTATTTTCCTGGGACAGTATTCTCCCGCGCCGGTGGGTGACTATTTCGCCGGAACCAATCATGTGCTGCCCACCGGAGGCACAGCCCGCTTTAGCTCTCCCCTGGGTGTCTATGACTTCATTAAACGCTCCAGTGTAGTAGAGTACTCTAAGCAGAGAATTCAGAAAAAGGGGCATCTGATCCGGAGGCTGGCACATATTGAACAGTTAGGAGCCCACGAAAAAGCGATTGAACTGCGAGAACAGGAACAAAAATTATCAACTAAAGACATTTAGCTGCTTTAGAGGGCGGCCTTTATGGCCGCCTCTTTTAATTCCAGCTATCAAAAGCCACTACTTCCTCAAGCCTTTTCCTCGGCTTGGTCCCTGGCTCCCCGACCGGATAACCTAAGGGCATAAGGGCGATGACCTTCACCTCCTCGGGAATACCCAAGATCTCTTTGACAGCATCTTCTTTGAAGGAGCCGATCCAGCAGGTTCCCAGCCCCTGGGAGACGGCAGCTAAGCTTAAATGATCTAAGGCGATGGCCACATCGACAGGTAGACTGTTCCAGTAGCCACCCATCCTGGGGTAAGCCTTCTGTTCCCAACCACATCCCACTATCACCACCGGGGCCTCTCCCACAAACTGCTGCCCATTGCATGCCTCTACCAATTTCTCTCTCACTCTAGCATCTCTGACCACGATAAACCTCCAGGGTTGGGCATTCTTTCCTGAAGGAGCAAGTCTCATAGCATCCAGAACCCTCTTTAACTTCTCCTCGGGCACAGGATCTGGCCTGTATCTCCTGACGCTTCTCCGCTGTTTAATCGCTTGATAAACGTCCATCTCACTCCACCTCCTCGGTTCTGGTGTAGCTGAGGGGGACCAGTCCATCGGTGGCAGGCACCGCTATTTTGACAACCCATCCCTGGATCTCTTTGCCGTAGACATTTATTACCTTCGGTTTCTTCTCTAAGATGACAGATTCATTACTGATAAAAGAACAATCTGTGCAAAACAAGACCTCGGTCTTTGTCTCCTTTTGTTCCATAAGACTTCCCCCCCCTGTATCATCTTAAGCCTCATATTAAGCGGCGTTAACTCAATTAAAAGAGCCTTTTTTTTACTGAATACTCTCTCTCCCTCTGCCGCAGGTTGGAAATCAGCTCTCCCAGCAATCCTATAGAGAAAAGTTGGACCCCTAACAGCATCAGCAAAACCCCTAACCCCAGCAGCGGGTAGCGATTGAGTATACTTCCGAAACGAAACCTGAGATAGGCTAAATAACAGTTAATGACGAATCCGACAGTGGTGACCACCAAACCAAGGCTGCCAAACAGATGAAGAGGCCTTGAGATATAACGAGTCAGCATAGTCACAGTCAACAGATCGAAAAATCCGCTTAAGAACCGCTTTGCTCCGTATTTTGTCCTTCCGTGAATCCTGGGGTGATGTTTGACCTTCACCTCACCGATGCGGTAGCCCTGCCAGTAGGCTAACACTGGCAGGTAGCGATGTAGTTCGCCGTAGACCTGGATGTCCTGGGTTACTTCTCGTCGGTATGCCTTCAGTCCGCAGTTGAAGTCATGGATTTTAATCCCGGTTACCAGCGAGGTAACTCTGTTGAAAATCTTCGATGGTATCGTCTTCGACAGAGGGTCACGCCTGTGGAACTTCCAGCCCGAAATCAGATCATACCCCTGCTCTATCTGGGCAATTAGCTTAGGGATCTCCCGGGGGTCGTCCTGAAGGTCTGCATCCATAGTGACAATAACCTGACCGCTTGCCTCTTTGAATCCCTGAGCTAAGGCAGCTGCTTTGCCGTAGTTTCGACGGAGCTGGATGACACGGACATTGCTGTCCTTGTGATAAAGCTCCTCCAATATTTCGAAGGACCCGTCAGTGCTCCCATCGTCCACAAAGATCACCTCATAGGGGCGGCCAAGTTCCGCCAGCACCAGCGTCAGCTTCTGGTGAAGCTCATCGAGGTTGTTCCTCTCGTTTAAAAGGGGAATCACAACCGAAAGGTACACAGGTCTGTTAGAGGACAAAGTCTCCTCCTCTAAAATATTCAGTGTTTTTCGGTGTTTTTTCAACGTTTAATTTTCCAGATCTCAAGAAAGATAGGGAAAACTGTATAGAATAGGGTTAGAAGGGCAGTTTATGACTCCGAAAAAGGCTGGAGCAGAAGATTACAACGGGGAACAGTCAAAGGGTAAACTTTCCAAAATCCTCAGGGTTAATGCGGTTAAGCCTATCTCTCAGTCTCTGGGCCTTCTTCTCTGGGTCATCATCTTCCGATGAGTTTTCCGTCTCCAGTATCTCCTCGGCAACAAATATGGGAGCCTTCAGTTTCAGCGCCATAATGATGGAGTCGGAGGGGCGGGCATCTATCTTAAACACCTTTTGTCCCCTCTGTAAGAAAAACTCAGCATAAAAGGTCTGATCGATGAGATCGGAGATGACCACCTTGGTCAATTTCACCTCTAGGGCATCCAGGACGCTTTTGAACAGGTCGTGGGTCAACGGTCTTCTGAAGTTAAACCCACTCAGTTCAAAGGCAATAGCACTGGCCTCGGCTTGACCTATCCAGATTGGGAGAACACGGTCTCCGTCTACCTCCTTCAATAACACCACCGGTGAGTTGCTCCTATTATCTATCGCCAGCCCCGACACATCTACTCTTACCATAATCTCCACCTCCAGAAAGAGGATCCAACCCTCCTTACATTCTCCTCCACTAGTGTTCTTTAACCACCCAGAGTTTAACCTTTGCCTCCACCTCGGGGTGGAGTTTGATTTTTATTGTATAGACCCCCAAAGCTTTTATGGGCTCATCCAAGATTATCTTTCGCCGGTCGATATCATAACCTTTCGCCTTGAGCAACTCGACAACCGTCTGGGATGTCACTGCCCCAAATACTCTGTCCTCTTCACCTACCGAGACAGCGGCAGTCAGCGATATCCTTCCCAGTTCTCTGGCCAGATTTTGAGCCGTCCTTTTATGCCGATTTTCCTGCATAATCTTCTGTTTCTTTTCTTCCTGGTAAATCGCCCAGTTGGATTTGGTGGCTTCTAAAGCTATCCCTTTGGGTATAAGATAATTACGAGCATATCCATCCGCCACCCAAACGGTCTCTCCCGCCTTTCCCAGCTTTTCAACATCCTTTTTTAATATTACCTCCATTACCTCTGTTTCTCCTTTGATTAGACCTTATTAAGAGATGCCGTTGTGCAGAAGGGACTGCGAAGGTGTATTCCGAGAGTTTCAGAACTTCATTGGATCGAAGATCGAAAATAGGACCTGTTGGGGGATGCTGTTTATCTGAATACTTCGGCTGTGTAAGGAAGCAGAGCTAAGAAGCGGGCCCTTTTGATCGCCCGTTTTAATTTCCGTTGGTGTCGGGCGCAGACACCCGAGACTCTGCGGGGGACAATTTTTCCCCTTTCGGTGACAAACCGCCTCAGTTTCTTCTCGTCCTTATAGTCGAAATTCTCATCATTATGTCTGCAAAACCAACAAATCTTAGTCCCTTCCATTATTCCTCCTCACCGGTCTCTGGATTTTCTTCTCTGCTTTGATCCTCAGAATGGCTCTTGGGGACAGTCACTATCAGGTAGCGAAGGATCGATTCATCTAACCGCAGCAGATTCTCTAAATTCGGCAAAAGAGAGGGGTCAGCCCAGAATTGGATAAAGCCGTAATAGCCGTGCTCTCTCTTTTTAATCGGATATGCGAACCGTCTGGTGCCAAGGGCATCCGTCTTCTCTACCTTCCCCCCATTGTTGGCAATGAAGTCTTCGATCTTTTTCACTTCTGTTTTAATCGACTCCTCCCCAATCTGATCATCCACAATAAAAGTAACCTCATAGAATCTCATTCTTTCCACACCTTTCTTCTGGTTAAGTATTAGGGATAAATCATGCTGGACAATTTCACTATCAATGGCGCTGTTACCAATGAGACCACTGACATAAGTTTAATCAAGATGTTCATCGAGGGCCCTGAGGTATCTTTGAAGGGATCGCCCACGGTATCACCCACAACAGCTGCTTTGTGGGTTTCGGAGCCTTTCCCTCCGAGGTTCCCTTGTTCTATGTATTTCTTGGCGTTATCCCAGGCGCCTCCTCCGTTAGCCATCATCAGTCCCAGGAGCACTCCGGTGACGGTAGCTCCAGCCAGCAATCCCCCCAGGGCTTTGGGGCCCAGAAAGATGCCCACCACAACGGGAGCAACCACAGCGCTCAATCCGGGCAAAACCATCTCCCTTAGGGCAGCGGTGGAACAGATATCTACACAGCGAGCCGGGTCAGGTTTGCCTTTGCCCTCCATTATTCCAGGGATTTCCCGGAACTGGCGGCGGATTTCGTTGACCATCTTGAAGGCAGTTCTACCCACAGCGTCCATTGTTTGGGAGGCCATAAAGAAAGGCAGAAGTCCTCCGATGAAAATCCCGGCCACTACCACTGGGTCAGTGAGGGTGATATTGAAACTCTCTGTTCCCTGGATATGAGCAACGGTTTTGCCATAAGCTGAAAACAGGGCTAGAGCGGTCAAAGCCGCCGAGCCGATAGCAAACCCTTTCCCCATAGCAGCGGTAGTGTTGCCAAGAGCATCCAATCGATCGGTGATTTTTCTGGTAGCAGCCCCCAGCCCTGACATCTCTGTGATACCACCGGCGTTATCAGCAATGGGACCATAGGCGTCAATTGACATAGTCATACCCACTGTACCCAGCATCCCTACGGCAGCGATGCCGATGCCGTACAACCCAGCTACAGCGTAAGCAACAAGGATACCCGCAGCAATGGCTATCATTGGCAACACAGTGCTTTGCATTCCTACAGAGAAGCCAGTGATTATATTAGTAGCCGCCCCTGTCTGGGAAGCTACGGCGATCTTCTTGATAGGTTTTCCTGAGGTATAGTACTCAGCAAAAGCTCCTATCAAAATACCGTCTATGATACCGGCCAAAAGGGCCCAAAAAGCACCCATCCTGCCTGACATATGAAGGCCCTTTAAATAGTCCGTTCCCATATGAGCAGTTTGGGCCTTTACCACAAAATAGGAGAGGAGCAGGAAGAGGCCGACTGCCACATAGGTACCGTAGCGTAAGGCACTCTGAGGATTTAATCCTTTAAACAACCTTATACCAAGGACACTGAGGACTGAGGCCAGTAGTCCTCCGGAGACTATTATCAAAGGAAGGGCCATCCAATCCATTCTGAATTGGCCCATAGTGAATCCAATGGCGACAGTGGCCACTACGGAGCCGACATAGGATTCGAACAGATCGGCACCCATACCGGCGATGTCACCCACATTATCGCCCACATTGTCGGCGATCACGCCGGGATTTCTGGGGTCATCCTCGGGAATACCTGCCTCCACCTTCCCCACCAGATCAGCCCCTATGTCGGCAGATTTAGTGTAGATACCGCCGCCCACGCGGGCAAACAGTGCCACAGATGAAGCCCCCATAGCAAATCCGCTGATTATGGCCGGATCTTTGTGGATAAAGAGCAGATATACAATTCCTAAACCTAAAAGTCCCAGGCTGGCTACCGAAAGCCCCATCACCGAGCCTCCGAAGAAGGCCACGGTTAATGCTTTCTCTATACCCCGCTTATCTGCTGCCTGAGCGGTTCTAACATTGGCCATTGTAGCAGAACTCATACCGAAGAAACCCGCCAGCATAGAGCAAGCGGCCCCGATCAGAAACGCAACCGCCGAAAGGTGTGGCTCAACAAAGAAAAACAACAACAGAAATACCACGGCCACAAAGATCAGGATGGTAGAGTACTCCCTCTTTAGAAACACCATTGCCCCCTGATGAATAGAAGTGGCCAGTTCTTGCATCTTCTCAGAACCTGCTGGCTGTCTCCTAACATAAAAGAAGATTACGCTAACAATCAGCAGTCCAATAAGTCCAAAAATCGGTGCCAGATTTGCAATCCCTTGCATCACCACCTCCTAATGCTTATGAAATTTAGGGTTGATTCTTTCGAAAAAGTCAATTTCAAGGTAAAGAACGCAGAGAAGGACAAGAGATATAATTATTTTAAACTTTGTGCCCTTTCTGTTTTTGTGATGAAAATCAGGTCCAGGGACTTTTTACAAGTGGATCAACAAGGCCCATTTAAAAACTCCATAGCCTGTTGTGCCCCTGAACAGACAAAAAGTTTTATCCCCTGGATCGCCCGCGAGAGCATAGTTTGGACCACCGGAAGCTCCTCTTCTCTGAATCTTCCTAACACAAACTCCACCAGGTCTGTCCCCTCAGGGGGTGGACCAATTCCCAGTCGCAGTCGAGGAAACTGCTGGGAACAGAGACTCCATATCAAGGAGGCCAGGCCCTTATGTCCGCCGTCAGAGCCTTTCAGTCGCAAGCGAGTCTTTCCTAAGGGCAGATTCACATCATCCAAAACCACTATGAGCTCTTCGGTGGAAACTGGAAACTGCTGTTTCAGCCTTACGACTGCCAGGCCGCTTCTGTTGACAAAGGTCATCGGTTTGACCAACACCATCGGCACTTCCTCAATTCTCCCTGGAGCAAACAGATAAAGATCCGCTTCTTGCCACTCTATCTTCAACTCTACTGCTAAGTGCTCTACTGCTGTGAATCCCAGATTGTGTCGTGTTTGGCGATACAGCTCCCCAGGGTTTCCCAGTCCCAGTATGGCGTACAAACCGGATTATGCCTCCTGTTTGGGTTCTTCCTCCTTTTTCTCCTCCTCTGCAGCTTCTTCAATCTCTTCCTCGACTTCCTCGACCGGTTCTCGAGTTACAATCGGTGGCAGGACTGTCACCACGGGGGAGGTTGGCTCAGTGAGCACTCGTACCTTCTCAACCTTTAAATCTCCCACATGGATGGATTCGCCGATGTCGAGCCCGGAGACATCCACTTCGATCTTCTCAGGGATATCCGAGGGAAGAGACTCGATTTTCAAGGTGTGGAGGATGTGTTCTAAGATACCCCCTGCCTTTGTGCCTCTGGCGGTGCCTTCAATAATTATGGGGACCTCCACCGTCACCTTGGTTCTCATAGAGACATGCTGCAGGTCAACATGGAGATACTCCTGGGTGACAGGGTGGAGCTGAATTTTTCGGATTATTACCCTCTCTTTCTTTTGCTTTTTACCGCTTCCATCCAAGAGAAGGGAGATTACAGTGGTCTCTCCAGCAGTGTGGATTACCTTCTTCAGTTCACCTGCCTCCACAGAGAGAGTAATAGGTTTCTCCCCGGGGCCGTACAAAACTCCTGGGACTCTGCCCGACCGCCTCACTTTCTTGGCATATTGCTTTCCTTTTTGTTCTCTTCGTTGAGCGTGTAGGATAATCTCTGACATTCTGGGTCCCTACCTTTGGGGTGGAAAATATTGAAGAAACATCTAACTGAACAGAAAACTGACTGATTTTTCCAGGTGGATTCTTCTTATAGCCTCGGCGAAGAGAGGAGCAGCAGAGATGACGGTGAGCTTGTCATTATCGGTCTTCTGGACCGGTATGGTGTTCAAAACGGCCACTTTTTCTATCGGAGAGCGGATGAGCTGCTCCACAGCCCCTGGAGCGAGGACAGGATGGGTACAAGCAGCGTAGATCTGCTTGGCGCCATTTTGTTTCAGGATCACGGCAGCTTCCACCAAAGTGCCGCCGGTGCTAACCATATCGTCTCTTATCAGCGCATTTTTTCTCTCCACTTCTCCGATAATAGTCTCTACTGTGGCGGCATCCGGTTTGGGCCTCCTTTTATCCACCAGGGCCAGTCCTGCCCCCATCCTTTTGGCAAAGGCACGGGCCATCTTGATGCTGCCCACATCAGGGGAAACAATCACTAGGTCAGACAGATTTAGTCCTTTGAAGAAATCAACAAATATAGGGGAGGAGTAGAGGTGGTCAACTGGGATGTCAAAAAAACCTTGAATCTGGGCGGCATGCAGGTCCATTGTGAGCACCCTATCTGCCCCCGCCGCTGCAATCAAGTTGGCAACCAATTTGGCGGAAATGGGGACTCGAGGCTGATCTTTTCTGTCCTGTCGGGCGTAACCGAAATAGGGGATAACAGCCGTTACCCTTCTGGCCGAGGCGCGCTTAGCAGCATCAATCATAAGCAGCAGCTCCAGCAGGTTATCCGCCGGAGCATGGGTGGATTGAACGATGAACACATCGGTGCCCCGAACACTTTCGTTGATCCTCACCGAGATCTCGCCGTCTTTGAATCTGTCTACATCAGCTGAAGCCAGCCCCACATTCAGATGCTGAGCAATCTCTTCGGCTAAAAGCCGATTGGAGTTACCGGAGAAAAGTTTCACTTCCGCCTGCTCCTTTTTGAAAATGGCTACCGGGTGAGGACTCGAACCTCAATTCACGGCTCCAAAGGCCGTTGTCCTACCATTGGACGACCCGGTAAAGTTTACAAGCCAGTTTCGGCTTCTTCAGTCTAACTTACCGAGCGGCAGACAAAAACACTCCAGTTGGAGTATTGTAATGTCTCGGCTGCCTGCCGGGCCCGAAAGGGATCGCTAAAAAGGCCATAGACGGCAGAGCCGCTGCCAGAAATAGAGACCACTGTGGCCTCAGCGGAGAGCAGCTTCTCTTTTATCTCCCTGATTAGAGGATAGTGCTCTTCCACTGTTTGCTCAAAATCGTTTTCCAGATAGTGAAACAGCAGCCCTTCATCTGTGAGCCCTCTCTTTAAGGAAAGAATAAAACTAACATATTTACTCTCGGAAGTCAAGCTATTTTTTCTGTTCTTATAGGCCCATTCTGTAGAAACAGCAAAACCTGGATAGACTATAACATAGAACAGCGGTTCGGTCAGTTTCAGGTAATGCAGAATCTCGCCTCTTCCTGAGGCGATAGCAGTGCCTTTTCGCAGGAGGAAGGGCACATCTGAGCCGACTGAGGCAGCGATAGGGAGCAACTCGAGGTTTTCTGCCCTCAACTTCCAGAGGCGGTTCAATCCCCGCAGAGAGGCAGCGGCATCGGAGCTACCTCCTCCCAGTCCGGCTCCCACAGGAATGCGCTTCTGAATCGTTATGCTAACTCCCTTTTTAACATTGTACTGCTCTCTCAACAAGGTGGCTGCCTTGTAGGCCAGGTTCTGCTCTCCATCAGGCATCCCCTCTGCCCCAGAACAGCGAACATCTATCCCCTCTGGCTTTTCAACTAAGGTGAGTGTGTCACATAAGTCCACCGTTTGCATCACCGAAAGGATCTCATGGAATCCATCGGCACGCCGGCCCAGTATCTTCAAACCGAGGTTTATTTTGGCATAGGCCCTTTCAGTCACAACGGCCATTTCTCCCTTACCTGCCCTCTTGCTCAAGAGCCCTCTTTTGAGCCACCAAGTTGTTGGCTTTAAGTAACGCCTCAATAGACTCTCCGGCATCCGCCCACCAACCCTCCAGGATCTCGTAAGTCATCTCCCCTGCTTCAATGTAGGCGTTGTTGACATCGGTGATCTCCAACTCTCCCCTTGCCGAGGGGGCCAGGGTCCTGATGATATCAAACACCTTGGAGTCATACATATAGATTCCTATCACCGCAAAGGGGCTTTTAGGATGTTGGGGTTTCTCCTCGATGCGGACAATCCTGTTCCCCACGATCTCTGGCACCCCATAGCTCTGGGGATTCTCTACCTCCTTTAACAGGATCTTGGCCCCGCTCTTCTGCCTCTGGAACTCTTCTACTGCTTCCCTGATGCTTCCTTCAATGATATTATCCCCCAGGAAGACCACCATCTTATCCTCTCCCACGAAGTGTTCTGCCAGAGCCAGGGCATCAGCAATTCCGCCGGCCTTTTCCTGGTAGGTGTAGTTCAGGTCCTTAAGCCCGAACTGGCTTCCGTTGCCTAAGAGTCGGAGGAAATCGCCGGCGCTTTCCCCACCGGTTACAATCATAATGTCGTCAATGCCGGCTTCAACCAGATTCTGAATGGGGTAGTAGATCATCGGCCTGTCAAAGACGGGCAGGAGGTGCTTATTGGTTATCTTGGTAAGTGGGTACAGCCTGGAACCCGTACCCCCAGCTAAAACCACGCCTTTCATAGCTGCTCCTCAGTTACCTATTAAAAGTTGACAGTTATAGATTGTACTGCAGCCCAAAGAAAAATTCGTTCTCTTTCGGATTTGAGATTAACCGGTATCCGACCTTAAGGAACAAAGCCCGCAGAGGCTCATAGCAGACCTCCAGCGCCCAGGTCTGTTGCTTTTTTACCTGGCCCGACAAAAATCTCTGAGAAGGGGTATGATATTGTTCGTAGGCGCTGGGCACCCGTCCCTTTCTGTCCTGTTGGTAAGAGAGAGTCAAAAGCAAGGGGCGGATATATCGGTAGTTCGCCTCTAAGTAGAGCTGGTCAGCGTTCTGTCCTATCTGATGACCTAACAGGTATCCATAGCTCTCAAAGTTGTTGATGGGAAATTTGTGGGAGTAGACACAGGGATTGACCCTGGTGTACTCCGCCCTGAAGTCAAAATTTTCGAAGAGGTCTGCCCAAAAGAGCCCTGCCTGTAGGCCCACCCAATTATGCTGCTTTTTGGTGAATATCTTGCTCACATAGATTTCGTCCACAAAGAGACAACCGTATAATTTAAAGTGCCTTATTAAATTTAAATCTATGTCGGCGCTCATCTGGAGGTTATCCGGGTCACCCAGGTAGTGCTGTGCCGACCAGAAGAACATAACAGGAATCAGGTAGAGAATCTCTGGAGCACGGTCTCCATAGATAACTGTCTCGCTTATACCTATATCCACCCCGGGGATGGGAGTTATCTCCAGACGGTGGCCAGCTAAGTATTTTCTTTTGTACAGAATCCTTTCATATCCCTGATCGGTCCGGTAAGAACGGAGGCTGTCTACTATGCCGGAGTGAAGGAAGGCGTGAATATAAGTGAAATCAAGCCAGTTGCCATATCGGGCGGAAAGCTTTATCTGTCCGTAGGAAGGGGTCCAGTCTGAAAGGGCCAACTGCCCCCGATACCCTGGCCCCCAGATGTTGCAGCCTTTCCCTATGGATAGACGGAACCAGGGTAGCCTCAGAGAGAAGGCAGCGTCGACCTCATCATGGTCAATGCGCTTGCCGTAGCTGCCCGTGTGGCCGATCCCTTTTTGGGGAAAAGGGACATCCCAGAGCCCTTCCTGGGGGTCGGCTGGCTTCCATCTGATGTTCCCTTTAGCCCATTCACTGCTGTCTCGAGCGTAAAGGTAAAATCCCACCGCGTCGTTCAAATACCCATACACTTTTATCCCTGTAGTCCTGTGGTAGACTCTCTTGCCGCCCTTGGACTGGGATGAAAAGGCGAGCACAGGGTCTAAACAGACCACACCCTCTTTCTCCTTTCTGGGGAACAGATGCCACCAGCGAGGTGAGTAAACAGAATCAAGGACGGTTTCTTCTCCCAACCTCTCCAGCTCACATTTGAATTGTCTCTTAAGCCAGCAAAGCTGCTCTCTTTCTATCTGGGTTAGTGAGCTGCTGGAGGTATTTCTTTCTATTTGCAGTAAAATCTCGGCCATCTTCAGCCGAGAGACAGGCTTAGTCCCGTTTCTCACCCCTTTGATAAGTCCCTTGGCCTCCATTCGGTCGATGAAGCGATAAGAAGGGTGATTCAGGGGAACGTCCACCACCTGTGCATTTGCAATTGAGACAGATGAGAAGAGGAGAGAAAACAGACACAGCTTCCACGCCCTCTTTTTGTAAGTTGGCTTTACCAGAAGATCGCCCCTTTCTGCAAGTGACACTGGTAGTGTCGTTTGACGGTTGGGAAGATGAGTTAAAATCT
>CAZQSC010000025.1:0-19081 GCA_964595705.1 uncultured bacterium
GGCGGAGGTTCAAGGATTTGGCCGCTTTGATGGGGTTTGAGGTAGTAGAGGACGATGAATAGCGTGGAATCTGGAATGAATATCGGAAGGATTTTGACCGTCGACCCAGCTATGGGCATGGCTGGGGATATGTTCTCTGCTGCCCTCATCGGGTTGGGAGTTCCAGCGTCAGCGGTGACCGGCGTCATGGAACACGTAGCACGCTTCCTGGGCAGTGCCAAGGTGCAGGTGGAGATCGTCAGCACAAAAGAGGGACCAGGGGTGCATTTACGGACTGAACTGGAGGTGGACGGTCCCCACCTGAGCGCCAGCGACGCCCGCACGTACTTGGAAGCTGCGGTCAGAGAAGAGCATTTGAGTCCCCCGTATGCCGACTTTGCCCGGCGGGCGCTGGAGTGTCTCATAGCTGCCGAGCGAGAGGCTCACAGCAGCGGGCAATTGGATGTTGGCGAGTTGCATCTGAAGCCTATCGGCATAGTCCACACGCCCTATCATTACGAAGCACCACGCCAGCCCCAAAAGGATGCAAAGGGCGAATTTTACGTTGAGCTCTTCCCTGAGTTTGCAGCGGGTCTTGCAGGGGTGGAGGCTTTTTCCCACATCTACATCATCTCCTACCTGCACCGGGCGTCTGGCTACTCCCTGACAGTGACCCCACCGTGGCAGGAGGGCGAGAAAGCTCGGAGAGTGGGGCTTTTCGCCAGCCGCTCCCCTAACCGTCCCAGCCCTCTTGGCTTCACCCTGACTGAGATGCGTCGGGTCGAAGGCAATCGGATTTACACCGGCCCGCTGGACCTGTTCGATAGGACTCCGGTGGTGGATATCAAGCCCCACCTGCGCACCCTGGACGAGACAGACTTTGGTAACGACGGGTGGCTCGCCGACAGCGATCACCTTCGACTTCATAAGGAGGGGATACCGCACCACCACGCCGGTGAGCAAGCGGTCTTGCACGAGACGCAGGATATCCTGCTGGACATTATGGGAGCTGCTAAGGGGTTGGAGTTTTTAGAGGTTTCATTGGAAAATGTGGTCTGCCTGACGCCGATTTCGGTGGGCGGTGGGGAGGCACGGTTTTCCCACGGTACACTTCCGGTGCCAACGCCGGCGGTTGCAGCAATTCTTAAGCGCTACAGGATCCCCCACGCCACCGGTCCGGTGGACGCGGAGCTACTGACCCCTACCGGTGCAGCCCTGCTGGCCGCGCTTCGACCCAGGTGGCGTCCGCGCGAAATGGGGCCGGAAGGCAAAGTTGCACAACGAGGCTTGGGCCTTGGTACCAAGAAATTAGAGCTGCTCAACGGGCTGAGGCTAATGCTGAGGTAGCCTGAGGCTCCCCTAGAAAAATTTATGCGTAGACCAAAAAGGAAGACAATCATGACTCGCGAGAATGAAAAACTTGGAAATGCTAAGATTTATGTTGTGGGCAATTCAGAGAAGATAGATAAAATCTTAGCAGAACTCCAGAACCGATGTGGTGGAGTGGATTTCGTTGGAGATGATGCCACACTGAATATCCAGAGGATAAAAGAGTTAAGGGCTGAGCTGGACGGGATACTTGTATTCGGCACTTATCTTGACAGAGAACTGGGTTCAATTGGATTACCCACAATAATGGTAAAAGACCTCTGGAGTTGGGAAAAGGGTGTACAACATTTTTACAGAGACTACAAGGTGCTGACCACCTGCCTCTCCGAAACCGATCTTTCTCCCTCGATTTCCTCTCAGAGGCTTGATGATCTAACCGAAAAGACCAAGCTAATTGTAGCTTTGAGCAAGGTGAAAAAATCAAGACTGCTGGATATAACCCATCAGGAGACAATCCAACCATGCGACCAGAGGGATAGTAAACCCAGCGACTACGATGAAAGCTATCCAAAGATATTAAAAGAGTTATTCGGCCTGGAAGTTGTAAAGATATCCTTTGAGAGGTTAAATCAGGAGATTGAGGGTATTGAGGCGAAGGAGGCAGAGGAAGTTGCGGATAGGTGGATAAACGAAGCTCAAAAGGTAAGCAATACCACCCGAGAGCATGTAGTCAAATCGGCCAAGATGTATCTGGCCGTCGTCAAGTTAATGCAACAGTACAACGCCAACTCGGTCACGATGAGTGGTTGGAGCGGGTTCGCGGATGGGAAAATAGATGCCTTCCCCTGCTTAGGGAATACAGAGCTCTCTAAGAAACTCATTCCCAATAACTGTGAATCCCTTATAGATGCCTTGGTTACTGAGATGCTTGGAATTTATATCATGGGTAGGCCAGGCTTTGTCGGAGATACTGTGGTAGATCCCCTCAACGGCGTGATTATTTGGGGCCATTGTAAGTGCCCGATAAATCCCCACGGGGATGATCGAGTTCCCTATATAATAAGAGACCACACCGGCTGGCCAAAAGGCACAGGGGCAGGTGTGCAGGTGGAATTACCCTTGAATGAGACAATTACCGCTACCAAGGTCAGCGTGTATGATAGGAAGATATCGGTCCTCACCGGTACAACTGTCTCCGGTAGACCTCTCTATAAGGGATTTGATGATATACTGTGTAGGACGAAGTTGGCTGCCAAGGTGAACACACGGGCTTTTCTCAAGAATTACGACTCCGGTACATTTGGCATCCATAAGGTGATTTTTTATGGAGATTGGAGGGAAACCTTTAAAAATCTGGCTACATTAACTGGATTCGAGATCATAGAGGAGGATAAATAGGATGAAAGTTATCGGTTTAATCCTGGGCTCGCACGGAACCCCACCGGATACAGTTGACCCAGCAAATCCTACCTTTAAACCGACGCTCATACCGTCGTCGGTTAAGAAAAGGATAAAAGAGAATATCTTGAGGGCATTGCCTGACGGTGTGGACTTTGAATTTGCTGAGATAACATCCGAGTCTCAGTTACTTGAGCTCCCTGAAGCAGATATATACGTGGTTTCCCCATTTCAAAGCATACATGACAGATGGTTCCACATCCTTTATTCTCATAATAAGCCGATAGTAATTATGCCCTTACCTCTATCAGAGATATTCTCTTACGGGGATGTATACTATCCTTACTTCATCAGGGATACCAGGGAGATAGATAGGACCCTTCATCTGCCTCATAAGGTTTTTCTAAGCAAGGACGAGAGTGATCCTATCGTTAATCCTAAAAGCCCTTTATGTAAAGTATAGGATCAATCATACAAGGGCTCTCTGTATAGGGGAACCTATGTATGAACCTTTCCACTCCTGGGATTGGGGCTATGCAATGGTGAGGGCAGTTCAGGAAAAATTTGGACTAACCTGGATACAGATAAGTTCAGAAAGCTTTTTGAGATACTGGGAGAGTTGCGCGCAGGAGGTAGATATCACCGAGATAAGGGAATCCGCTCGTAAGATTCACTTCTCTGAAGATGAGAAGCTCAGGCAGGCGATGAAGATGTACCTGGTTCTCAAAGCGATAATAGAAGAGAACCAAGCAGATGCTTTTACCATCAATTGCTTGGCCTCCATCATCCTGCCAAAGTTAGAAATAACCCCCTGCTATGCCTTGAGTAGACTGAATGATGAAGGAATCGTCTCCGCCTGTGAAGCCGATACTACCACTTTACTTGATATGCTCATTACTGTATGTGCCTCCGATTCTCCAGGATTTATGGCTAACCCTTATCTATTTCCTTCGGATGATCGTCTTCTGCTCTCTCATTGCACCTCACCTACCCTTCACTCCTATCAAGAGAAAGAGAGGGATGAATTTGATCTTTATACTTATTTCGACAGCCCTACAAAATTAGGAATCGCCCCTCAGGTCCTCAAAAATCCCGAGACGGTAACTATTACCGGGATATCTCATAATCTGGATAGGATGTTGATTATCAGAGGGAAGATCGAGACAAATACTTACTTCTCTACCTACAGGACTCAGGTACAGATAAAGGTAAACGGAGACGTTAAACAGACAGCTGAAAATTATCAGGGGAGGCATTGGATACTGGTCTATGGCGACCATGAGGAGATAATAAAGAGGACAAACGAGATGCTTGGGATTGAGAGCATTACACCTTAGGAACTTGATTCAGGACTTCTGCTTATGAGAGCAACGGCGACTTCTGGAACAGTGGGGGTTGTCGTTCCCACTGATGATGGGGTGGAAAGGTTGAAAAAAAGAGGGATGAGGATATTCTTCCGGAAGGGGAACATCCGGGATGCGCTTACAGAGCTTCTGGAAAGCGGAGAACTCGGATTATGAAGAAAGGAAGGGCAGATTTGGAGATACACGGTGGGGCGACCAAGCTCAGGTGGAACTTTGCCATGGGATTGCTGCATGGTATGTTCTACACCGGGGGCATGGCTTTTAGCAATCCATCCGCAGTTTTGCCGGTGTTCTTGAACACATTCACACGCTCCAGGATTACGGTAGGTTTGCTTTCCACTGTGATGAATGGCAGTAGCGTTTTGCCTCAGCTTTGGGTGGCCAACAAGATAGAGACTAAGGTTCACAAAAAACCAATTTTAGTAATGGCCCTTGTCGTCAGAGCGCTATGTTGGGGCCTTCTGGGTCTGATCACCTACCTCTTCAGCGGGTCCCATCCCTTGACCGTAGTCTTAGCTTTGTTTTTCCTCCTCGGCATATTCAGCCTGATGGGAGGGGTAGCTGTGGTGCCTTTTATGGACATCTGGGGCAAGGCGATTCCTCCGACTTTAAGGGGCAGGTTCTTTGGTCACCGTCAGCTTTGGGGAGGGCTGTTAGCCTTTGGGGTAGGGTTTGCCGTGAAACGCATCCTGGGCGATCAGCGCATCGCTTTCCCTGATAACTATGCCCTCCTCTTTCTATTCTCCTTTATTTTCATTGCCATCTCATATGTCGCTTTGGGCTCGGTAAAGGAACCGATGGAAGCTGTACGTAAAAAGCCTACGACATTTAGGAATTTTCTGAGAAGAGCTTTGCATATCTTAAGGTCCAATGAGAATTATCGGACATTTTTGATCGTCCAGATACTCGCAGGTGCCGGCGGGATAGCTTTACCTTTCTATGTGCTTTATGCCAAAAACATCATCGGGGTGAAGGTGGAAATGATAGGATTGTTCATCTCAGCCCAAATGCTGGGTGGCACATTGTCCAACCTTCTGTGGGCGTATGTATCCGATTATGTGGGCAATAAGAGGGTCATCCAGACGGCGGTTTTTATTGCCTCGTCTATGCCTCTCATAGCCCTGTCGGCGAGTAGGGGGTCGCAGTGGCTGTTCGTAGTCCTGTTCGTCCTGATGGGCTTCTCCACGGCGGGCAGCTCCATAGGATATACAAATTTCCTCTTGGACATCGCTCCCACGGGAGAGCGCCCAACCTATGTGAGTTTAAATGGGACTTTAACCTTCCCGATAATGGTGTATCCTTTGATAGGGGGTGTAATAGCTGATTATCTTTCGTATAGATTTTTATTCGTTGTAGCCATGATGTTTACTCTTGTCAGCGCAATTCTAAGTATATTTTTGAAGGAACCGAGGGCTCAAATCGGCAGCGCCGGCTAAACTTTAAAGTGGAGGACAGATAAAATGAAACTGAAAGTTAAACCTACTCTAATGTATAAGGTTTACCAGAGAAAAGAAGCTACAACCTGGAGGTAGTTTGGACAGAGGATACCGTCCACCGCCGGACGAGCACAGGCGTAAAGGTGAGGGATGCGAAGCGCATAGGTAGGGAGGGCTTCGGCCATCATCAGGCGCTCGCCTACGGAGATTGGACGAGAGAGCTCGAGATGTTCGGCAGGGTAATGGAGATTGAAGTACGCCGGCTGGTGCAGGGGACTGGTCCCATATACGAGAGTGGCCCTTGAGCGTATAGAGGAAGATAAAAGATGGAAAACACCACGTAGTTTTCATCTTATCCCGGGCTTCTTTCAACTTCAATAGCGAACCTGCGAAGGGTGTTGGAAATGAGTACTAACAGAATTAAGGAGTTAGAGAGACAGATCGCCGACCTGAAGGGGCGGTGGCCTGCTCATTCGGTGCCGCCGTCGATGTTTGAGCGTCTGGAGGAATTGGAGGAGGAGCTGAAAAAAGCAAGGGAGATGGAAGGGAAGACAGATGCCCAAGCCGATGGCTGTGGTGGACTATGAAGAGTGCCATCCTGAGCAATGCGAGAAGTAGTTCTGCGTTGTTATGGTTGCGTATCCCACTAAGACCCTGAAGCAAGAGGCACCTTATGAGGTGCCTTATCCTCCGGGTCTATGCCGTGGGGCTGTGTTCAATGTGCTCTGGCCTGTCCTTTCAGGGCCATCCGAATGGTATAAGCTAAGCCTAATAGAATGGTTTGGGGACATAGAGGTGAACCATTTATTGAATGTACTTGAGGAGGCAAATGTGTTAATTGACGCTAAGACTCAAGACGTGTTAAGGGAGAAGTTTGAGCAAGAACTTCGGGAGACAGTAGACCTCAAGGTATTTACCCGAAACATCCTAATCGGCAATGAAGACCCCCAATACGCGCAGTTTAGTAGGGACTTCGTGAGGGAACTTTCGCAGATCAGTGATAAGATAAGGGGAGAATTCCTTAGTCTGGAGAGTACAGAAGCCAAGGATCTCAATCTTTCTATTTCTCCGACGATTCTTATCGGCAAAGAGTTGGGCTATTCCATAGAATATTGGGGAGCACCTGCAGGACATGAAGCGAGTGCGTTTATTGAGACGATATCTTTGGTTTCCCGAGGAGAGAGTGGCCTGGATACTTCCTCCAAGAGGAAATTGGGCGGGATAGATAAACAGGTTCTTTTAGAAACCTATATTACGCTCAGTTGTCCATATTGTCCCCAGGCGGTTCTTTTGAGCAATCGGATGGCTATTGAAGTCCCCGGGAAGATCACCTCGCGCTATATCGAAGCCCAAGAAGTTATGGCTCGAGCTCGAAAATTTAGAGTATCGAGTGTCCCTCAACAGGTGATCAACGAAGATATGGGTTCTATTACCATCGGGGTTCAACCCGAAGGGGCCTTCGTAAATCAGGTTTTACTTTTTGGGTCCTCTCAGGCGAAAGAGATCCTTTCCCGGGAAAGAGAGCAGATGAAGAAAAAAGAGGAACTTATAGATAAGCCAGACTATCCGATTGTCTTAAACGAAGGCAATTTTGATCGGGCAGTGGATAAGTATCCTCTTTTGGTCGTGGACTGCTGGGCAGAGTGGTGTGTGCCCTGCCGAACGGTTTCTCCGACGGTAGAGAGATTAGCCAAGAAACATGCAGGGGAAATCGCTTTTGGGAAGTTAGATGTAGATGAAAATCAGGAGGTCGCTTCTCGATTTGGGATTATGTCTATTCCCACTTTGCTCGTATTCAAAGACGGGCGGAAAGTGGATGCTATTGTCGGGGCTCTGCCTGAAAGCGCCCTGGAGCAAAGGATTCGTGTCCATAAATAGACTCATCAAAGCTTCGCGAGGTAACGGCGGTTGATTATGCACTCGATATCTAATATCAGTAGACCACAATAATGCTTAGAAGGGTGTAAATTCCGAAATTTCAAAAAGTCCAAGAAGTGCGGCGGCTTACCTTCTTTCGTCACTTAATTTTGGCAATCTTTGAAATTCAGGCAATTCGAACCAGTTTTGCTTGATTATGATGTACCAAATATGTAAGGAAAGGGATTCTATGCCACACCACACGTCATTCAAGAGGCATACTATCGTATCCTGTGGCACCTTACGCCCTGAGCTGAACTACCTGAGGAGTCAAGGGGTTCTGGATGCCGATAGAATTCTATACACGACGCCCGGACTGCATGAGCATCCTCGTGAGCTTGAAAAGCAGCTTACAAGGCAATTGATCAATGCCAAAAAATACTCTCAAAGAATCATCGTGGTCTATGGCAGCCGATGCTATATTGACCCCATAGACCCATTTAGAAGTATAGATAAACTCATTCAGGAACAAGGAGAAGGAATCCAGAGGGTAAGAGCTTCCAATTGTATTGATATGCTTGCCGATGCTAAAGAAAGAGAACGTATAAGCGGAGGGGGGGAGAAAATCTATTGACTTTCCCCGGGATGGTTCATGTACTGGAAACAAATTTTTAAGGAATGGGATATTGGTTTAGCGAATGAGACTTTTCCCAAGAACAATAAGGCTCTCATTTTAGATGGCCTGGGTGTTTTTGATGAATATTTTCAAAATGCTCCTGAGAAAATTCTCGAGTTCTCCGACTGGATGAAGATCCCGGTAGAATGTCACAAAATCTCTCTGGAACGATTGAAAAGCCTGCTTTCAGAACAGGTCCAGCTTTGAAGGGAAAAACGAGCTGAGGAACACGTAATTATGTCCAAACTATCAGAGCCTCCACATCAGATACTTAAAGGGATAGCGGCCTCCGGTGGTGTGGCCAGGGGAAGGATTTGTGTCTGGGGAGATCTTCCCGCAGTTCCTCGGCGAGCTATCGCTCCTGAAGATGTAATGGGGGAACCTCGTCGTCTCGACGAGGCCATTACTGAGGTGAAGGCACAGTTGGAACAGACCTGCAGGAAGGTGGAGAAGGAGCTTGGCAAGGACGAGGCGGCCATTTTCCTGGCTCAGCTGATGATGTTGGGGGATGCCCACTTTTACGCTCAGGTAGAACGTAAGCTCACTTCGGAGTATGTGAATGTGGAGACGGCCATCGAGATGGCGCTGGAGGAGTTCGTCCAGGTCTTTGAAACTTCCGAGGACCCATATTTGCGTGAACGGACTGACGAAGTCTGGGATGCGGGGAAGGTGATTGTGGATGGTATGGAGGGGGTGGTGCATGTTCACCCCACTCCGGAGATCGTGCAGGAGTATATGTGCCTTGAGGAGGAACTGCGTGCACATAAAGAGACTCACCAGGAGCTGATCGATCTAAAATCGGAGACGGCTGATGGGGAGCCGGTGGTACTTCAGGCGGATATCGGTAAGGGGGCAGATGTGGCATCGGCGCTGCTCTATAAGGCGAATGGGGTGGGTCCGTACCAGACGGAGTTTCACTTTATGCTGTGCGAGGACTTCTCCGATGAGGACGAGCAGTACGAGATCTACCCGCAGGTTGTCGCCGAGATGGACCCGCGTCCTGTGAGCATCCGCACCCTGGACCTGGGTGGGGACAAGTACCTTTCGTATTTTCCGGCCAGGCGGGAGGCGAATCCGTATCTCGGATGGCGGGCAATCCGGGTTTCCTTATCTCATCCTGAGGTGCTCAAAGCCCAGTTGAAGGCAATTTTACGGGCAGGTACGGCGGGTCGAGTCCGGATATTGTTTCCGATGATCGCTACGGCGTGGGATGTACGTGCGGCCCGAATGATCTTGGAGGAGACTAAGTCTGAGCTCCGCACTTCAAGTACGGCTTTCGATCCAGAGATGCCCGTTGGCGCGATGAGTGAGGCGCCGTCGGCAGCGCTTTTGGTCGATCTTTTGATCCATAAGATCCATTTCTTGAGTATATGCACCAACGATTTGATCCAGTTTACCTTGGCCGTCGGTCGAAGCAATAAGAAGGTAGCCAGTACTATGAGCCGCTGCTTCCAGTGTTACTGCAACTCGCGCCTGATGCGATTCAAGTAGCAAACACTGCGGACAAGAAAGTCTCTATATGCGGTGAGAGGCTGGACAACCAGCTTATGCTTCCTTGCTTTTGGGATTGCGATTGCGGCATTTCGGTATCAGTCCGACGCTCATCCCGGACGTGAAGGAGGTCATCCATTCGAGCTGCATCCCTCAGGCAGAGTCTATTGCAGAAAGAGTCTTTATTGTGTCAACAGCGGCAGAAGTCAAAGCAGTGCTACCTGGGTGGGCAAGCGATGGGGTAGCTGCGTTCGCTTATAACTGAGATGGCCTACGGTCAAACGGTAATAGAAAAGCTTTTGTGAGGAGGTAATTGAGATGGAGATCGTAGTGCATAACTTAAAGCAAGGAGTCATGATTACCGTCTTTGTGTTTGTGATGATGATGTTCATTGATTACCTCAATGTTTTGACCAAAGGGAGCATGAATAAAGCCATCAGAGGGAACTTGGTCAGACAGTATGTGATCGCTTCCTTTCTCGGTGCAACCCCGGGCTGTCTGGGTGCTTTCATGAATGTCTCCTTCTACGTCCATGGGCTTCTCTCTTTTGGCGCGATTGTGGGGGGCATGATTGCAACATCCGGGGATGAAGCATTTGTGATGTTAGCAATGTTTCCAAAAGAGGCCTTGCTTCTATTCGGCATTTTATTTATCTTAGGCATCGTTTCGGCTTTCATAGTAGATAAGCTCTTACCTGTTCTGAGAATAACTCCGTGTGAGAAGTGCGGGCTTTCCGAACTTCACGCTCAGAAGCAATGTCGGTGTCTTCATTTCAAAGAGGTGATCGAACACCTGAAAGAGATGTCCCTGTCCCGGTTTTTGCTCTTAGTCTTTCTGCTTGGTGCACTCTATTGCTTTGTTAGCGGAATACTCGGCCCCGAAGGCTGGAACTGGAAAAGAGTTACGTTTGTTGCTCTGCTGTTCTTAGCCAATTTTATCGTGCTGACGGTTCCAGACCATTACTTGGAGGAACACTTATGGAGACATATTGCCAGAGAACATTTATGGCGTATATTCTTATGGAGCTTCGGTGCTCTTCTTCTCGTCGAAGTGGGTCTGAAATTCTGGAATTTGGAGCCTTTTATCAAAGCGCATCCGTTTTGGGTCCTTTTGATTGCAAGTCTAGTAGCGATTATCCCTGAATCCGGTCCACACCTAATTTTCGTCACGATGTTTGCCAAAGGCCTCATCCCATTCTCTGTACTGCTGGCAAGTTCTATTGTCCAGGATGGACACGGGATGCTTCCATTGCTGTCTTATACCATCAAGGATTCTCTTTTGATAAAGCTGTTCAATTTTTTGATTGGCTTGGGTATCGGTTTCATTCTCTACAGGATTGGCTTATGATCTACTCAACGTAAACCGGAATTGTGACTTAGCCTGTATCGAAGTGGGATTTATGTGATTTGTCACGCTCAGGGCTTCAGCACCTCCAGGCCAAAGATATGAAACCGCTGACGGCTGAGAAACTCCTGCGCAGATTTCAAGGAGAATGCGAGCCGGAGGACTTTTCTATGGGAGGAGGCTAATGTGATATTTGTTAATCCGTTCGATGCGACAGGAAAATGGTACAAAGGGAACCTCCATACCCACACAACCCATTCCGATGGGGAACGTTCTCCCCAGGAAGTGGTGAGCTGGTATAGAAGTCACGGATACGATTTTCTGGCGATAACCGACCACAACAAACTGACTGATATGAGTGGTTTTGCAGATTCAGACTTTCTCACGATCAGTGGCACGGAGTTCAATGTGGACAGGACAGAGATGGGGCAGAATTATCATCTGGTGGGTCTAAACCTACCGAGAGAACTCGAGTTGTCCCAAGGCATCGATGCCCAGAAGACCATAGATATGATCCGCTCCGAAGGCGGGGAGGTCATTGTCGCCCATCCCTATTGGTCAGGATTGACCGTGAACGACCTGCTTCCCTTACAGGGTCCTATGGGCCTGGAGGTATTCAACACCACTTGTCTCAGGGGCATCGGCAAAGGATTATCGAGTGTTCACTGGGATGATTTACTGACAAGAGGAAGGCTGGTCTGGGGTTTCGCCGTAGACGACGCCCATTTCCATGGTCTGGATGCCGGAGGAGGATGGATCATGGCCAAAGCCCCGAAGCTAACCAGAGATGACGTTATGAAAGCCATAAAGGGCGGACGCTTCTACTCGAGTTGTGGACCTGAGATTATGGACCTCCGCATTGCCAATGACACAGTCTCCGTGGAATGTTCGCCGGTTGTAATGATCCATTTTATCTGTGATCTCTCCAAGGGGAAAAGCTTTCAGGCTGAAGAGGAAGGGTTTCTAACCGGAGCGGAATTCAAACTGAGGGGAGAGGAGAACTATCTCAGGGTCGAGTGTATAGACCAGAAAGGTCGAAAGGCCTGGACCAACCCCTTGTTTTTCAAATAGCTATCGGTCTATGCTGGTGTCAGTTGTAGGTGCAATGTAGTGTTAAGATAAGTGCCGGCCTGGGCACTCGCTGGAACTGGGCGCCCTTCGTGGCGCAAAAGCAGCGGCACTTTTGCATTCGTTGCTCACTCTAAAGCGAAATAGATCTTGCACACCTTATCGTAGTGACTTACCCCAGCCATCAGGTGACGCAGGATTTGCTCTTGACTCGATCCAGCTTTGGAGGTTCCTTCTACGGAAAAGCATCTCCTCAGAAGAACTGCCGTCACTTATCCCGTTACAGATTGGTTATCTGCTTTTCCAAGCGAACAGACCTGGTTCAGGCGACGCGCATGGTATTCAGTAGACAACATCAAGCTGGGATTGACCTCCACACAGATGGCGAACTCTATCGTTTTGACGTTAATCATCCTGACACAAACGGCACCATTGAGTATTTCACGGGCCGTATCGCTGGCATCAGCACGGCCTTTGGATGTTCAGCTTTATAAACCTTCTTTTGCCCCGTGCTCTAATAGGAAATCAAGAAGGTTCCTCTCTCGACGGGGACTGTCGCTTATCGTGATCAGTTAGGCCGCTGATTGCCATGGTGACAGTCGTGTCAACCTCTGGCCGGAACGGGGCCAGCAAAACTCGCTGCAGCCAACCAGACTAATCGAGCGTCGAATTCGGTGAGCTTCATTTCAAGTAGCCTCATACCAGAGGACACGGTGTAAGCCAGCCTGACAGGTAATCTTTTTGCCAAGCGATAAGGCTCGATCATCGCCTAATTAATGCCAAGACTGACAGTCACTGGGCAGCCTAGTCAACATGATTGCTTTTGGACCGGTTCCATCGCGGCGCTTAGGGCGAAGCCTCGGGATTAACAACATTCCCCCTAAGGTGTGCACGTATTCTTGCGTCTATTGCCAGGTTGGGCGCATTCTGAAGATGCAGGTTGAACCCCGTAAGTTTTACGACCCCGTGGAGATCCTGAAGGAGGTGCAGGACAAGGTCGAAAGGAGCAACGAGGCCGGTGAAGCCATCGACTATCTCACGTTCGTGCCCGACGGCGAGCCCACCTTAGATGTTCAGCTCGGTCGGGAGATCGAGCTGTTGAAGCCTTTGGAGATTCCGATTGCCGTGATCACTAACGCTTCCCTTATCGGACGCGGCGATGTGAGGGAAGAACTAATGAAAGCGGATTGGGTTTCCTTAAAGGTGGATGCTGTGCGAGAGGAAGACTGGCGTCGGATCAACCGTGCCCATCCTGCGTTGCACCTCTCCTCAATTCAGCGCGGTATGCTTGAATTTGCGGAGGCTTATCATGGAGAACTCGTGACGGAGACGATGCTTGTTAAAGGCGTCAATGACAGCGATGCGCTGGTCGGGGAAGTGGCCGATTTTTTAGCCCGCCTGAGGCCGGCCCATGGCTATTTGTCCATCTCCACGAGACCGCCTGCGGAGCAGTGGGTACGGCCTGCCAGTGAGGAAAGCATCAATCGGGCTTATCAGGTCCTCAGCAGCAGAGTGGACCATGTGGAGTATCTGATCGGGTATGAGGGCAACGCGTTCGCTCTCACGGGCAACGTCGAGGACGATTTGCTGAGTATTACGGCTGTGCATCCCATGCGACAAGAGGCGGTGCGGGAGTTTCTGGCACGAGCAAAGGCGGATTGGCCCGTTGTTGAGAGGCTGATCCTTCAAGGGCGTCTCATCGAGACGGAGTACGAAGAGAGGAAGTTCTACATGAGGAGACTTCGCTGGAAAAAGGCATAACGCAGGAGAGGCTGATTCTGAGGATAAGTTGATCAGAAAGGCATATCGATAAAAGAGCCGTGCTCTCCGAGGAGCTGCCAGATAGCCGTGTGCGCTGTAAACCGTGCGGGCATTGTGACTTACCGCGAATGTAACAAGGGTCTTTGCCAAGTGCTTGAGAAGCGGAACGGCACGCTGTATACCTTGGTGTAGCGCTAGACCATCATCCGACGTGTGGAACTCAGTGGAGAAGAAGCCGTTGTTGCACTTCTATTGTGGTCCGACCGCCTACTCCATCGATACGGCGGGCTGTGGTTTTTCCTGCCGTTGGTGTCAGAACTGGGAGATCTCACAAATGTCTCACGAGCAGCGCCTGACTGACGGGCGTAGGGAGATCTTGCTGTCCCAAGCGAAGCGGAGGGACGCGCAACGGATTGTCGGACGGATCGAGCCTATGAAGCGGCCGGACCAAAAAGGCTTTGTCGATCGGTATGTGCGGAAGGTTCCGTTAGCACGTTGGCCTGGATAAGGGTCGGATGTGATTCCAGGAAGGCGTGATGTGATGAGCTATGTCTTAAATCCAGTGCCGTTGCCAGGCAGTGGACGTACCGAGTCGCCCAAGGCTAGCATAGATCCCGTTTCCTTCGTTCAGAGGGACAGCACTATGGCGGAGCCATCCTGAGCGCGGCACGGTCGAGGCAGGACGCACTGTTCAAGAATATCCAAGTAATGCTCAGGGGCTTAGAGAAGTATAGAACCTACCCTCCGGATTGAATCGCGAAACGGTCTGATAGGAGAAGGACTTATGGAAGCTGAAGAACTGAAAAACGAAATACTCGCCCTTAAGGAGGAGCGAGAGGCGGTTATTCTGGCGCACAATTACCAGCGCCCCGAGGTTCAGGACATCGCGGATTACCTCGGTGATTCGTTGGACCTAAGCCGAATAGCCGCTCGGACCGAAGCGAAGGTTATCGTATTCTGCGGTGTTCGGTTTATGGCCGAAACTGCCGCCATATTCTCTCCAGACAAGACGGTCTTGTTACCCGTCAAGGAAGCCGGATGCCCTCTGGCGGATATGGTAACTGTAGAGCAACTGCGTAGAAAGAAGGAGGAACATCCCGAAGCGGTGGTGGTCTCATACGTGAATACTTCTGCAGCGGTGAAAGCCGAAAGCGATGTCTGTTGTACTTCCGCCAATGCGGTGGCGATTGTGAGTTCTATCGAGGAGAAACGCCCCATCCTCTTTGTTCCAGACATGAATTTGGGCCGCTATGCGGCTCAGGTCAGCAATAGGGAGGTTATCCTGTGGGAAGGCTCCTGTCCCAGTCATATCAGCTTATATGCCGACGATGTCAGGAAAGCTCAACGGAAGCATCCGGAGGCAAAATCCATGGCGCATCCAGAATGTTTCCCGGAGGTGCTGGAGTTGGCAGATAGGGTTGCCGGTACCTCTGGTATGTTATCTTATGTCGGTCAGTCGGAAGCACAGGAGTTTATCGTGGGCACTGAGACGGGGTTAATCTACCGGCTGCAAAAGGAATACCCTGGAAAAAGATTTTACCCGGCGACCGAGCATCTTATCTGCCCCGCGATGAAAATGACCCCTCTGGAGCGGGTTTTTCAGGCGCTTCAGAAGATGGAGTACGTGATAACTCTCCCTGAAGAGGTCCAAAGAAAAGCTCGGAAGGCTCTGGATGCCATGCTGGCATTGGGATAGTGCCTTTAGAACACCGCATCGAAAATACGATGATAAAGAGATAAAGGGCATATAACACTATGAGAGCATCGGAAAGTCCATTGCCGCTCACATAATCCTTGTTGCCGCATCGAAGAGTCCTACCGTTGAGGGAGCGGTGGCAGCGACCTGTGCCGGGATCAGAATATCGTTTGATGAAATTCACAGGATTTTGAAACAGAGGCTCCTCTCTCTGTTTGTCCGAAGCATCGTCGAAGAGGACGCATTTGGAGTCACAAGAGCTCGTAAAAGAGATGGAGGAGGCAAAAATTTTCATTTGGGGAAAAGTCTCTTGAGAAGCTTGCACATGGCGATAGCTATAAGAGATTCCATTTAAAATTTCGGAAGAAAGTAAAAACGGGAGGTAACCTATTATGAAGATAGCTATATCAAGCGGTAAGGGTGGAACAGGTAAGACCTTTGTGGCAACTAACATAGCGGCGACTTTGCGAAGAAAAGGCAAGGATGTATGCTATCTGGATTGCGATGTGGAGGAGCCGAACGGGCATCTTTTTCTAAAGCCGGTAATCTCGGAGGAAGATGTGGACGAAATTTTGGCTCCGGTTGGGGTAAATGAGGAGAAATGTATCAAATGCGGGAGATGTGCTGAGGTTTGCCACTACAATGCCATAGCTGTGGTGAAGAATGCGGTCTTGTTTTTCCCTGCTCTTTGTCACGTATGCGGCGCTTGTATGATCGTCTGTCCCAAGGACGCGATCATCGAAAAAAAGAAAAAGATCGGTGTATTGAGGCATGGGAGAAGTGGGCAGATAGATTTTCACTATGCGCTGCTGGAGACCGGACAAGGGGGTATGTCGCCCAGGTTGGTTCGCAAGGTTAAGGAGCATGCCAGTGAGGGGATTAACATCCTAGATTCTCCTCCAGGAACCGCCTGTCCGGTGGTGGAAACGGTGAAAGGGGTGGACCTTGTGGTGCTAGTTACCGATCCCACGCCTTTTGGTGTGCACGATTTGAAGCTTTCTGTGAACATGTGTCGACAGATCGGTCAGGAGCCGGTTGTTGTGGTCAATCGGGCCAAATATCGAGACGATGCCTTAAAGAAATATTGTGCACGTGCGGGTCTGGAGATTCTTGGTGAAATTCCGGAGGATCGGAAGATCGCCGAGGTCTATTCTGTGGGTGATCTGGTAGTCGAGAAGCTTCCCCAGTACAGGCAGCTCTTCGAGCTGCTTGCCGATAGGATGGAGGAGGCGGCAAGTGAGCAACGAACGGTCAAGCCCATTGGGGAAAGGCCTTCTGCTGGGACGCTGACGAAGGGCAGAAGACTCCAGCGGGCCGAGATGAGTACGGGCGCAGGGCAAAGACCCAGAGAGCTTGTGATCATAAGCGGAAAGGGCGGTACGGGAAAGACCTCCATAGCCGGGGCTTTTGCGGCCCTCGCGGGAAATGCGGTGATTTCGGATTGCGACGTGGATGCCTCCGATTTACACCTGCTACTGCACCCGCAGATTAGGGAAAGCGGGGACTTCAGCGGCGGCGTTATAGCTGAGATAGATCAGACGAAATGTACGCAGTGCGGCCGCTGCAAGGAGGCATGCCGATTCGAGGCAATCCAGCAGATCGAAGTGGGCGGCAAAATTCAGTATCGGATTGATGATATCGCTTGCGAAGGTTGCGGGGTGTGTGCACTCGTGTGTGAAGTTGGAGCGGTCAAGACGGAGGATGCCATTAACGGCCAATGGTTTGTCTCGGAAACCCGGTTTGGCCCGATGACCCACGCGCAGCTCGGGGTGGCCGAGGAAAATTCCGGAAGGTTGGTCACATTGGTCCGCGATAAGGCCACCCACATAGCAAGCGACCGGGCAGAGGGCAGGGTTATTATTGATGGGGCTCCAGGAACGGGGTGTCCTGTGATCTCTTCATTGACCGGCGCAGATTATGCCCTGATCATCACCGAGCCAACGGTCTCAGGGATTCACGATATGCGGCGTATATTAGACGTAACCAGGCATTTCGGGATCCCAGCGGGAGTTGTGGTCAACAAGTACGACCTGAACACGGATATGACCAAGCAGATCAAGGCGGTGGCCCGGGAGTATAACGCTCAGTTTATGGGCACAATCCCGTATGATACGAAAATTACTGAGGCTCAGATGGAAGGATTGTCGGTCATCGAATACACCAATGGTCGGGTTGCTGAATGTATAAAGCAGATCTGGGTTAAGATCAATCAGCGTGGATAAGCTCAATCGGGTTTGTCAATCTACCAGGCATAGAAAGGAGTAGAAACATGGGAAATGACCTTGAAGCGTGGCTTCGGTCTTTTGGAAGAAGAAGGGCAGCGCAGGAAAAAGAGGCAGCTTCCCTGAACACTCTGAAGGAGGGCGAGTATCCCTGTGTGCCGATTAAACTGACAGATACCGACCTTGATCAGGCTATCCAGAGGTTTCCAGTCCTGGTTGTGGACTGCTGGGCGCCCTGGTGTCAGCCCTGTCTTATGGTAGCGCCTGTGATTGCTGAGCTGGCCGAAGATTACAAAGGCAAAATCGTCTTCGGCAAGCTGAACGTGGATGAGAATCCGGAAACCGCGGTCAAGTACGGGATAAGATCTATCCCCGCTCTGCTGGTGTTTCAGAAGGGCAAGATCGTGGATCTAATTATCGGTGCGCAGCCGAGACAAGCGTTGGAAGCCCAGATTACAAAGTATCTAGAACAGCCCTAAAAGCTGGATTTCTGTCGGGTGACGTTCAACGAGATGACCCAAGGGTATGACCGCTGGTATGAGACCCCGGTATGTGCAGCGGTAGATCGCACGGAGAAGCAGAGGTTCTAGGTCGGGATAGCGAATAAAGGAGCTATAGGTTCAAGGGGAAAAAGAGACTGAGAGACAGAAAATCAAGGAAAGACGAAATGGGGGAAATGATGGTCCAGGTGAAGAAAGCCCATATATTAAGCGTAAGAAAGGAGCTTTGTACGGGATGCGGCGCGTGCACCGGCGTATGCCCGACGGGAGCGATATCGCTCGATGGTGGCACAGCGCGGATTGATCAGAGCAGATGTATAGGGTGCCAAGCTTGTGCCCGGGTCTGCCCAAAAGGAGCCATTCGTGCCAAACAGGTGCCCGTCTCCGCCACATCAAATTTGAGAGACGACCTTGTACGCCTACAGGCGGAAGTACAGAACCTCACCCGGAGGCTGGAGGCGCTGGAGAGGAAGCGAAAAGGAAACTCGGCCATCTGAGCCATGGGAAGGAAATACTACCGTCAAGAATGTATGACATAGACCGTGAGGGTTGCAGACCTACAGCGTGGCCGCTATCCACAACGAGGTGGAACCATAGGGAGGCTATCCGAGGATTGCTCCAAGGCACAACCTAGGTTCACCACTCTATCATGAAAATAGATTAATATTATCAACACCTTACGTAAGTTGGGAGGGCGACAATGGTCACTACGGATTCTGTTCGATTGCCACCTTTTTAGGTCTACAGGGTAGAGAATACAGATTTAAGACATCGTATATTGTTTTCTGGAACGGTTCTGGCTCTGAACATTTTCTAATATAGATTGTTTTTCCCGACTCTGTCTTCAGGCGGGTAGTAACTTGCCCATGTGTTGAGAGTAATTTTCTAATGGTTTCCCAACGGTAATTGAGATCGGCTTGTTTCAACCTGGTGCGGATAGTGTGCAAAATATGATAACCA
>CAZQSC010000026.1:0-19057 GCA_964595705.1 uncultured bacterium
GATAATCGGTGCCGAAGCGGCGCCTGCGCGGGTTTTACTTGGTAGAAAGTAGGAGGAAACCTATGGACTTACATCTAACAGGAAAGAAGGTGTTGGTATCTGGTGGAACGAAGGGTATAGGTCGGGCAGTAACATTGGCCTTTGGCCATGAAGGAGCAGATGTAGCCGTATTTGCCCGACACAGGCTTGAGGAAGATTGTCCAGTGACCCAACTAAGAAGCGAAGGCAGAAAAGCAGAGTTCTATCAGGTCGATATAAGATATGAAGATCAAGTTATTTCCGGAGTAAAACAGGTCATTGAGGACTTCGGGTGGATTGATATTTTTGTCAACTGCGCAGGAGTGCTTGGATATGAACCGGTCACTAAGATCACCAGCCAGGAAATGCATCGCATCATCGAAACCAACACGATGGGGGTGGTCTTTGCTACGCGTGAGGTGGCCAAGCATATGGTATCACGGAGGCAGGGGAGTATCGTACTTATCAGCTCAACGATTCAATTCAACCCTTCCTATGCAGAATCTTCATACCGCATGCGGCGACTCGAATAACCCACAGGAGGTTATGATGTTTGCTCGGCGAGGACTTAAAATTACTCTTGTGCTGGGGGTGACACTGCCGATGTTCCTTTTCGAGGGCATCGTTATGGCCCAATCCCAGTATACTGACGGAGGTTTTCGAATGCGCCCGGCCGCTGATTTTGCCAGTTTAATTCGGGTGGCGCCTGCAGGAGTACAGTCCGACACGGTCACTGTTGAAGGCGATGGATTTGAAGTCAGTTATGAGGACGTCACTTATGTCTCGGACTGGCCACCTGAGAGCAGCATCAGACGCTGGATCGCGGTTAAAAATACAACCAGCGGCCCTCTTTTTCTGAACTTCACCGTCACGTGTTTAGAGACGGGGATGGATATTTCGCCTTTCCCGCAGCCGAACGAGCTCTTTTTACAACCGGGGGAGAGCCAAAAAATCCGGTATTTCCTGGATCTCTCATGGCGAACCGGACTCGGCCCGAATTCACCCCCAGGGGAGTACCCCTTTACGACCAAGGTCGAGGTATTCCCCGCCGAGGACAGGTCAAAGGTCCTTACAGTCTATCTTCACCATCTGGTCCGGCTTGGGCTTGAGGACTTCACCCCGAACGCTGTTGTCTACGGCCGTGTTTATGACGAGAACGCCCGGCCATTCCCGCCCGGCATCATACAAATCCATCTCAATGGAGCAGGCGGCGTGCCTCAATATTCCACCATCGCTGGGGAGGGCGGGCACTACTCTATCCCCTGTTGGGCTGGCAGATATCAGATGAGTTCGGAGGTGCACAGATACATCCTGAGTGTTGACGCTCCCGGTTATAAGGCTTTTAACCGAGTGCTCGAACCCCAGGAGGGTGATAGTATAAAGGTGAACATCTATCTCAAGAGGGCAACTGATAATGCGAGTTTCACCCTCAAGTCAAGCTACAATACGAACCTTACCATTTTTAGGGGCGATGTTACCGCCGATGAACGATATTTTGTCGTCTCCCATGCGCATATGGAAGGGTTCACCGACGATGAAATGCACCAACGGGCTTCGATCTATTATTTCAGCATGGATGGCGAACTGCTGTGGAGCCGTTTCATTGGCAATGAAGTCTGGGGAATAGACCTGTCAGATGACGGCTCTTATGTTGCTGCTGCCATTATGGTCGAGGATAAGATAATTCTTCTCGACCGGAATGGCACTGAATTGTGGAACACCGCTGATCTTGGATACGGGCCCCTGGAATCCCGTGAAGTGCGGATCTCTCACAACAACCAATATGTTGCCGTTGGGGCCACTGGCAGGGGATTCCTTAACCTGCTTCGTCTCGCTGACGGCAGTTTGGTGTGGGGCAAAACCCTTGGTGCAGGGCAAATAAGACAGATTCAATTCAGCCCCGATGACCAATACATCTACATCGGCAACGGCGATGGTTTTCTCTACAAGCTCGACATAAACGGAAACCTGATATGGCGAACCGATATCCAGTCTTGGCCGTACACCTACGGTCTGATAATTACGCCGGATGAGGCATATATAGCGACTGCCACAAAGATGGGCAGGACCAGCTTCATTGACGGGAGTATAGGGGATATCCTTTGGTCCTTTGACACCGGATCAGGTGCCTGGGTGGACATTGCTCCAGACGCTTCCTTTGTGGTCGTCGGAACCGGAGGGCCTTATGGGACGGCATTTTTTGACCGAGATGGGAACCTCCGCTGGTGGAAGGGGGTCTCCGAAAGCGGCATGATAACAGACGACGGGAAGTATATCCTCATAAGTAGCCAAAACATCGAGTTGCGTGACACCAATGGCAGGCTTCTCTGGTCATATTCAGGGGGCCAATCACGTACTCACTTCTCTTACATTACCAGGGATGGCTCGAAGATTGTGGCAGGTACAGCCGATGGGAGAGTCTGTTTCTTCCAGGGGGGAATAGTCAGTAGTGCTGCCGGTGTGTCGACATCAACTCCCCAGACCGATCTACTTACCCATTTCTCCCTGGAGCAGAATTACCCCAATCCTTTTAACTCCACGACCACAATTCGATATTACCTGCCCTACAAGGCAAATGTGCTCTTGGAGGTCTATAATGTAATGGGGCAGCGGGTCGCGGTGCTGGCAGACGGCAAAGAGCCCAGAGGAGAGAGGACCGTCCGCTGGGACGCCGGGCATCTGGCCTCGGGGATTTATCTCTATAGGTTGCGGACTGATGGGTTCCGTGAAGTCAGGAAAGCCCTGCTGCTTCGGTGATGTCACCCTGCACTCAGGAAGAAGTGGAATCGCGAAAACTTGACACAAATTTTAAGAGCTTACTTTAATGAGGCGAGATTAGAAAGGAATCTAAGATGACACAGATCCACAGAGGCTTGGTTCAAAATCGCAGACATATCAACTTGCCTTCCGACATCCTAATGGGTTCGAAGCCCCAGGTAGATCTGCCACCTATGCTCTGCAACGATGGCACCAAGGGTGTCACTGAACTGGTTTTCAGCATTGATCTGAAACCGGGAATCTATGAGTTTGCTATGCAGCATGGGGTGACTCGAAACGAAGTAGACCGCGTCTCCAGCCAGGCCTACATCGTCTATTTCGACGACCGGGAGATAGGCTTCGGTGCTGCTCCGGCCATCGACTTCACCGACGAGGAGCGGGACATCACCACCGATTTCCGCTGCCGGTTTGTCTGTCTGGAGGAAGGCGAACATACGATCACTGTTAAGATGATCCACCCCTGGAACGACTTCTCTCCCAACCAGCCTTTTCCTCTGTATGGGATTGACCTGAAGCCTTACAGGATCAAGCGCCGTCGGGCTACGATCGACCCAGAGCATCCCGGCCGGGTTCTTCTGGACGCCTGGGGCTGGCATATGCCCCTCACCTATCAGCGGGGCCGGCTGGGGGGACACTCGCCAGAGCCTCCTCCGATTGACTATTTCAAGTCGCAGGCCATCGACGAAAGCTTCCGCTGGGGGGCGAATGTAACAGAATTCTATGTTATCCATAATCTAAACCACGCCATGTCAAAGAACTGCTGGCCCATGGAGTGGAAGGCCGATGATCCCGTCAAAGGTGCGGATCTCTATAATCGAGTGGAATTCAAGAACTGGAGCGATGGGCACAGTATCGAGCTCTGTCGCCACGCCCATATCCGGGACCTTCTTTTCCATTGGTACGGTCACTATCCCACCGATCTGGGTGGGGATGATCCCTATGAACTCTACAGCCAGTGGGTGTTCAATCTGTTGGAGAAGACGGCACGGGATTTTGCCAATGTGCTGGTCCTGGGATGGAAGGGTGCGTTCGACGGTTTTACCTCGGAGACCTGTGACTACTCCCGATCGGCTTTTTTTGTGGAGATTAGCAAACGACTGTGGAAATACAATCCGGGGGCCTATCAGATCGAAAACCGTGGACCCAATTGGGACCGGCCTATGACCGCCTGTGCACCCAACTTCATGATCGCCCAGGCCTGCAACCATATGCACTGGAACGGATACGATGATAAGGACCCCATCGTGGCTTACGACCGCAAGGTGGAGCACGGCAGCCTGGGCAAGAATTTTTTCCTCTATCAGGCAGATTGCCGGGCCTGGTCTCCCAATTTCTTCGGTGGCAACACCCGGCCCGACTATGTGCTCAAGCAGTGCAACGACTTCTTCCGCGGTCGCGCCGAGCATCCGGACGACATGGTGGAAAGCGCCATCTGGTGGCTCAATGAATCCAAGATCACCGGGCCGGAGGAGATACGGAGGTACGTCTATGGTATCACCCAGGACCCGGTCAAATGCGCCGTCACCTGCAATCTGGGCACCACAGGGGTCGGTGGCACAATGGATCACTGGCACCGCACCGATATGGCCGAATACGACGGGGCGCCCAGGTATCAGACCCGGCCTCGCTCGGAGTTCTTTCACGATACCTCTATCATCCAGAACAACTTCTTCCGGGCCTGCTTCCACACCAACATCGACGGCGGTGTCCTCCTGTGCGACCCGGAGGGATTGGCCCACTATGACTCCAATTCTTTAGCTGTCCCTCTGTCGAAGAATTTTCTTTCCACGGTTGCTCCGGGGGTGGGCAAACTTACACGCAAGGCTCGGTACGTTGAACCGGCTGGATACAAGGCGGTCTATGAGGAAGAAGCCGAAATCCAGAGCGGACGAGTACGTGAGCGTCGAACCGTTACTATCCACAGCGACACTCCTTATTTAAAGGTGCTCATCCAAAGAGAATCTGAGATACCGGAACTGGGCACCAGAATCGGCCTGGAGCGCTATGATTCCATGACTGTGGATGGAATGACTTATCGCAAGGCTGTTTCCTTGGATTGTCCGAAAGTGATGGTATTCGCCGATAGTCAGGGTATTCTGCCCGAACTGACGGTCTTGGTGCTGAAGGCCGGCCAGATCCGAAAGGCAGAATGGGAGCCTAAGAAGGCTTTGGTTCTTCAGAGTGAAGATGTAACCCAGGAGACCATCGAGCTGGCCTTCGCCGTTATGGAAAACGAAACACCGAAAGACACCGAAATAGGAGACATCCTCCAGGCGATACAGCAGGACGAGCAGGAGGTGAGCTTTGGCGGGAGAGAAGTGATTGAAGTTTCTAATCCCCATCCTTTCCCGATAGTTCGGATTCTCAAGATCACAGATCCTGACGGATCCCCCTACCAGGTCTGCGAAAACGGCTGGTGGATGTTCCGGGGCGCACAGCCGAGTCTGGAGCATTCGGGGTGTGACTATCTGAAGGTCTATCTGCCTGCGGAGGGATCCATCAAGGTCCGACGCTACGGGTTCATTGACGAGGTGGTTAAGAATGGCTGGGGATGTCAGTATGTGATGGCAATTGGGGAGGTAAAGACCGACAAGGAGAGGGGGAGCAGGGGAGCAGAGGAGCAGGGGAACAGAGGAGCAAGGGAGCAAGGGGGCAAGGGAGCAGGGGTGCAAGGGGGCGGATGTGTGGTGAAGGTGTTCAATGTGATGCCGCTGGTTTTTGCCCCGCGGGTGCAGTTTGCCCAAAAGATTGCCTCGGCCAAGCTGGATGGGAGACTATGGCATTATTTTGATGAAGATCTGGTTTTCCTGCCCAATCGTCCGGGGACGTATCGAGTGGAGGTGGCGTACGGCGAACCCACGGTGCCGCATCTGACGCGAACGTATGGAGTGCTGGAATCAAGCCACTGGGATGGGAAAAGCTTGACCCTGAAGTTCGGACTGCCGCCGTGGGCCAACAGGCTCTACCCAGGCCTGAAGCTGACAGGAGCAGTGAAGACGGAAGGACGGAAGGTGACATCGGTCAAAAAGGCATCGGTAATTTACCGGGTAGAGAAGGGAGTGGTGATCGAATACCTGCCGGGCGAGGTGGTGGTTGAACTGACATAATTGTTTGCGAAGGGGGATCTTGATGTCGTTCAGGGTGAGGTATCAGAGGTGCTTGTTACTGAAAGTGGTTAATAGGAGAAGTCCACAATGCCAATAAAGGTTCTTTTAGACACAGACATTGGTTCGGATATCGATGATGCCGTTTGTCTGGCCTATCTGCTTGCCCAACCCGAATGCGAATTGCTTGGCATTACCACAGTCACTGGCCAAGCAGACAAACGGGCGATGCTGGCAAGCGCTCTCTGTAAGGTCGCCGGCAGGCAGGTTCCTATCTTTCCGGGATGTGAAGAGCCACTTCTTGTTCCCCAGAGGCAGAATCAGGTCCCCCAAGCAATAGCATTGCAAAAATGGAATCACGAGGAGAAATTTCCCCGAGGAGAGGCCATAGAATTTCTGAGGCGGACTATCCGTGAGCATCCAGGTGAGATCGTTCTGTTGGCAATTGGTCCACTGACTAATGTAGCTCTCCTATTCGCAGTGGATCGAGAGATTCCCCTTCTGTTGAAGGCTCTGGTGATGATGTGTGGAGTTTTCACCAATCAGTCACCAGGGGTTGGCCCTGTTGAGTGGAATGCTTCCTGCGATCCCCACGCAACGGCGATAGTGTATCGGGCTGCTGTTGATGTCCATCGCTCCGTGGGCCTGGATGTGACCTGCCAGGTGACTATGGACGCCAAGCAGGTTAGGGAGAAATTTCGCTCTAATTTGCTCCAGCCTGTGCTCGACTTTGCCCAGGTTTGGTTTCGGGAAAGAAGCACGATCACATTTCATGATCCCCTGGCAGCAGCAACCATCTTTAATGACCAAATCTGCGTGTTCAAAAGAGGGTTTGTGGAGGTTGAACTCACGAGTGAAAAATCAAAAGGGATGACATATTGGCAACCAGGCGATTCGGATGCGAGACATGAGGTAGCTTTAGAGGTAGATAGTGAGCGATTCTTCGCACACTACTTTTCCGTATTTCAGTAAAAGGTTTCCAGAAACAACTGAACCCAGATTCGACAAACTTATGAAAAATAAAAAAGGGCTTCTCACCATTAATAGTGAACATATCGTCCCTAAAGGGACTTTGAACGAATGGTTAATCCTATTTGCTATAGACATTTTGTCCCTATCGGGACAGACAGGAGTTTCGTTAGAGGCGACATGTTTATAGAAAAATTGTCTCCCCAAAGATATTAGTCCCGTTAGGGACGATATGTAATTTTTAAACTTACGAAGTCAAACCCAAACCTTATTGACACAAGTGCAAAAGATAGATAGAAAAATTTTTAGCAGAATTTTCCGAATCTGGGCTGAATTGTTTTTTTGCTTAATTTAGTTAAGAATATTGATACAATTCTCCTAATTTTCCTTGAGAAAATTTAAACTCTATTGTGGAATATCTTAATACTCAGGAGATCATTCTGCTTGTCGGAGTCCGACAGGTAGGTAAGACCTATCGAGGTCAAATTCCAGGCGATGGATAAGGCGAAGTTACCACCAAGGATCCGCTTTTTCCTAAGACGCTATCCGGCTAAGGTTGCTTTTGTACTAACCAGAGATTTCTGGGATCGCACACAGTTGGGTGAAACCACCATCTATTTCATTCCAGTCTGGATGGCATGAAAAAGGAGAGGCGAAAGAAGGAGTTTAATTCAGGATTGGTAAAAATAAGCTTTGCATAACAAGGAGTGGAAATGGAAAGCATGCTGGAATATCAGATCGCCCAACGGCTGGCAGAGCTTGGAGGCCGCATTTACCCTCAGGCCTTGCCGCTGAAACAGTGGCAGATGCAGTCACGCTGTACCCGGGATGAGGTAGTACCCCAGCCCCGGGACTCTGAATGGCATCAGGTGGACCTACCTGCCCAATGGGGTGGGAGTGAGATGACCACCTGGTTTCACCGCCAAATAACAGTTCCCAAGGAGTTTGCCGGAAAGGTGGTGGTCCTGAACATCCACCCCGGTGGACTGGATACTGAGGGGCTGGTTTCGATCAACGGTGCCCCTTATCAGGGCTTGAACACCGGGCGAAACGAAGTGCTGCTCACCCGGAACGCTGAGGCCGGGCAGACATTTGAGGTGCTCATCGAGGCCTCTGCCGGGGTAAAGAAGGGGCCGTGGACGTTTTCGCAGTGCGACCTGGCTGTACTCCAACCTCAGGTGGAAGCATTTTGGTATGATGCCAAAGTGGCCTTTGAGGCCGCTCTGGTTATGCCTGAGGGAAGTTCCGAAAGGGAGAGACTATTGCGCGCAGTTTACCAATCCCTGATGAAAGTTGAGCCCCTCTACGGGGACGAAGGGAAATTTCTGAATTCCATTTCACAGGCCAGCGAAGTTCTGAGGGCTACAGTCTATGCTACCCCAAAAGCAGAAACAGGCCCCAGGGCCCTTCTAATAGGCCATTCCCATTTAGACACTGCCTGGGGCTGGCGCAAAAAAGAGACGGTACGCAAACTGGTCCGTACCTTCACCAATACCCTGCGCTGCATGGAACAGTATCCGGAGTTCGTTTTCATCTGCCCACCGGTCCAGCTCTACCAGTTTGCCAAAGAGTATTACCCCCAGCTCTATCAGCAAATCAAAGAGCGTATCGCCGAAGGCCGTTGGCAGATCTGGGGTGGCATGTGGATCGAGCCCGACTGTAACCTCGCCGGTGGCGAAGCCCTCATCAGACAAATCCTCTTTGACCACCGTTTCCTCCGGCAGGAATTCGGCCTGGAAACCCAGGTGCTCTTCTTCCCGGACACCTATGGCAACACCTGGTCCCTGCCTCAGATTGCCAAAAAGTCGGGCATCAAATACTTCGTAAGTTGCAAGCTCTATCAAGGCGACACAAACGTCTTCCCCCACAGCCTGTTCTGGTGGGAGGGCATAGACGGCACCCGGCTCTTGAGCGTGATCGCCTATAGCTATGGCGGCGAGGTTTCTCCCAGAGAGCTCAAGGAGCGCTGGGAGCGCTTTCACCAAAAGGGGATTCTGGACGAGTACCTCTACTTCTACGGCTACTCCGATGGGGGTGGGGGGATCACCAGGCCGCATCTGGAATATGCTCGGCGTCTCAGGAATATCGACGGATTACCCAAGGCGGTGCACGGACATTTAGAGGATTACCTTCAGGAAGTTGGAACAGTAGCCGGCCAATTGCCGGTCTGGAACGATGAGCTCTATTTCGAGAACCATCGGGCTATCTATACTGTGGAGGCCCTGGAGAAAAAGAACCTGCGTCGCGCCGAGGTGCTGCTCCACGATGCGGAAGCTCTCTCGTCTTTGGCCAGCCTTTTCGGGTTTCAATATCCACAGCACAGTTTGAACCAGGCCTGGCAGAAGCTTCTGGTCAATCAGGACCACGGCATCGTCTCCGGCGTCTCCATCGAGGAGGTGCATGCCGATTCGGCCAGAGACTACCAAGAGCTTTTCGCCATCGGCTCCGAAGTCTTGCACGGTGCCATCCGCTCGCTGGCTGCTAAAATTGACACCACCGGCAGAGGTGAAGCGGTGGTGGTGTTCAATACTCTGTCCTGGCCCCGGAATGGTCTGGTGAAGATTAGACTGGATGCAAATCGGGAAGAGTATTACATTCAAGATCGGCAGGGGAAGAAATTACCCTGTCAGATTATCGAGTTGGAGAATGGCGAGAGGGAGCTCCTTTTTCTGGCCAAGGATGTGCCGCCGTTGGGATATGCTACCTTTCGGCTGGTGAAGGGGAAAGCTTCTGCTGCTTCCAGCAGTCTGAAGATTTCGAAGTCCTCGCTGGAAAACCAGTTCTTCTCCATCCAGTTAGACTCGGAGGGAAATATCGTTTCGTTGTTTGACAAAAAGGCCCAACGGGAAGTAGTGCCTCAAGGGGAGAGGGCTAACGAGCTGCAGACCTTTGAGGACATTCACCCCGACCAGCACTGGGATTGGGATATGGACCTCTCTTATCAGGACAGGCCACTTGAACTTTTCCGTACCGAAGAGGTTCACCCTGTTAGATGTTTACTATCTAACAGGGTGAAAACGGTGGAAACGGGGCCTGTGCGAGCTGCGATGCAGGTAACCCGCAAGTCTCAAAATTCAGTGATCAGACAGCGGATCCTCATCTACCACGATATACCCCGGATTGATTTTGAGACCGAGATCGACTGGCACGAAAAGGAAGTACTGCTGAAGGCCGCCTTCCCGGTGGAAGTTCATTCCTCTCAGGCCACCTATGAGATTCAGTTCGGCAACATTCAGCGGCCCACCCATTGGAACACCAGTTGGGATAAGGCCAAATTTGAAGTCTGGGCCCACAGGTGGGCGGACCTGTCCGAAGGAAACTACGGTGTAAGCCTGCTCAACGACAGCAAGTACGGCTATGACATTAAAGAGAATACTATGCGCCTGACGCTGTTGCGGACGACCAAAAAACACCCCTTTGAGGACGTGGTGCGTTATACCGACCAGGGCAGGCATAAGTTCGTTTACTCCCTTTACCCTCATACTGGCGGCTGGCGAGAGGGCAGAACCCTCCAGCAGGCCTGTGAGCTGAATCTGCCGCTTCGGGGAGTGATTGAGTCTGCCCACCCCGGTGACCTCCCGCCGCAGTGTGCCTTCGTCCACACCAGCTCGGATAATCTCATCGTTGAGACCCTAAAGAAGGCCGAGGAAGGAGGTGGGTTGATCTTGCGGGTTTGGGAGGCTTATGGCCAAAGGGGAGAGGTGAGTTTGACTTTTGCCAATAAACTGAAGAAGGTTGTAGAATGCGACTTGATGGAGAGAGAAATAGGGGTCATAGAACCATCAGGCAAAAGGTTTAGCTTCTTTATCAAGCCCTACGAGATTAAGACATTTCGGGTGTAGAAATCACAGCGCAGCAAGCTGCAAACAATTCTATCCTCGACGTAGTGTGTTTTTCAACCTAACCGCAAAGGACCCGAAGTAGGCGCAAAGGTCGCCAAGAGACCTTCTTTGCCGCTCTTATCGAACTATGCGACTTCAGCACGCGGCTCAAGATAGGGTGCTGGGTTGGCAGGAAGTTGTTCTACTTCGCCATTTAGATTCAAAACTTTGCGTCCTCGGCGCCTACTTTGCGAGCTTTGCGGTTAAACAAAAACTCTGTTTGAAAACAAGGTCTTGCAAATTAGTAGTACAATGAGAACGATTCTGTGAGGTTAAGGGAGATAGTAAATGAAAAAAGCGAACATTTTCGTCTACGGTACCCAGTACTATCGAGCTCCCAATCCACCGCGTGGTGAACGCAAAAGGGATATCGAGCAGATGGCCAGGTTGGGGTTCAATGTGGTGAAGATCCAGGCGCATTGGAATTGGATCAACCACCAGCCGGGCGTGTTTGACTTCAGTGAGATCGAGGAAATAATGGACTATGCCGCTGAAAACGGCTTGGGAGTCATTCTGATGTCAAATTTAGAGAATGCACCCTGGTGGGTGGCCCAGCAGCACCCTGAAGCGCGGTACACCACCGCAAGCGGGCAGGTTTTGGACTTGCAGGCTGTGGGCGGAACACCTGCTGGCGGCTGGCCAGGACTATGCTTTGACAACGAGCCGGTGCGCCAAAAGGCAGAAGAGTTCCTCACTAACTTAGTAAAGAAGTTCAAAGACCATCCGGCCCTTTCCTACTGGCACGTGTGGGAGGAGCCACATATGGAGCCCACCTCCAATATGGGAGCAAAGGGCTACCTGTGCAACTATCTGCTTTGCTGCTGCCAGGCGAGTCTGGCGAAGTTTCGTCAGTGGCTGAAGAAGCGGTATGGTGACCTTCAGGGAGTCAACCAGGCCTGGCACACCCGCTACTCCGACTGGGAACAGATCCGGCCGCCGCAGAATTATGGTTGCTATTCCCTGCTTATGGATTGGCAGCGCTTCCAACAGGAGAATCTGGCAGAGATTATGGCTTGGCGGGTAGCAACGATCAAAAAAGTTGACTCCAACCACCCTGTCATCAGCCACCTGGGGGCAAACAGTGTGACCAGCAACGATGTCCACTCACCCTATATGGACGACTGGAAGACAGCCAGGCACGTGGACATCTGGGGTGCTTCCGCCTTTCCTGCTTGGGGGACAGACGGCAGCGGCGAGGAATTCTTTAGTGTCCAGTTGACAGCAGCAGCCGGTGCAGCAGGGGACAAGCCTTACTGGTCAGGTGAGCTTCAGGCAGATGGGGGATGCTCTTCAGAGAGCATTTTCATCCACACCCGCCCAGGAACAGATCGGTTTGCTGCCTGGAACTGGATTGCAGTGGGACACGGGGTGAAGGGCATTGTGCTCTGGCAATACCGGCCGGAGATGCTCAGCCCCGAAGCACCAGGTTTTGGGCTCTGTGCGCTCGACGGGTCAGTGACCCCCCGAGCGGAGGTGGCCTCCAGGGTCTCCCGGCTGATCAATTCAACCCCTGTGTTGAAGAACGGACGATTGCCGGAGCCAAAGGTGGGCATCATCCACTCCAAGGACTGCAACAACCTGATGCGCTGTGCCACCCCGGAGGGCGAGCCGCTTTTTTCGTCCGTGATGGGGATTCACCGCACGCTCTCCCGCGCTAACATCCCGTTTCGCTTCCTCCACATCGACGAGGATGGCCTGGATGAGATGCTCAAGATGAGAGTGCTGTTCTTCCCCCTTCCTCTATGTCTGGGCCGAAAACAGGCCGAACGACTGAAAGAATACGTCCGGCAGGGAGGAACACTGATCTGCGAGGCACACGTAGCTCAGTACGACCTCTACGGTTTTACAAGCCAACGGGTGCCGGGTATGGGATTAGATGAACTCTTTGGATGCAGACGCCAGGAGGAGCTCACCACCCGGATTGAGTCTGAGCAGATTAAGACCCCGATGGGGACGACGCTGGAAGGGAAGTGGCTAAAAGAGGTCTACGAACCCACCTCAGGCACGCCCATCGGATTCTATGAAGATGGCACTGTAGCAGCGGTGCGGAACAGCTACGGCAAGGGGCAGGCGATTCTGTTCGGTTCCGTTGTGTTTGATCGGGTATCCAATGCCCGTCCCCTGACGGGTTTTATTCCTGAAGAATGTCTGAGTCCGGTGAAGACAGAGCCTGAGGTATTTGCCCGGATGTTGAGCACCGACTCGGAGGCAGCGGTAGTAGTTGTCAACCCCCAAGACCGAGATTTAGAGGTAGGGATTACTCCCAAGGGCGTGATCATTCCTGAGGAAGTACCTGACTTATGGAACCAGAGCCAGTGGTCAGGTCGGGATAAGATGGTACGGCTCTCCCTTAAGCCCTGGGGAGTGGCTGTGCTTTTGTTCCGGCGAAAATAGCCACCAGAGGCCAGCTACTCGATGTGGTTTCAGCTAAGTGGTTATTTTATAGTGCCCGACAAAACTACTTCAATAGATGAGAAAATCCCCTCTCCCCATCGGGGAGAGGGTCAGGGTGAGGGGGGAAACCAGCCTGTGTTACCTCCTCACCTTGGTTCTCTCCCCCATAAGGGAGAAAAAGTGATAAGTAACAATAATTATTTTGTTGCCCACCCTGATTCACTCCCCTGAATTTCTGACCCCTAATTTTCTTTTGACTTTTTTGAATATTCTTGTTATGCTATAAAGTGCTGATCACAAGAACTCAGCCCAATTAAGATTCAGGAAGGATATGCATTTCTGGGGATCTTGTATTCAATATGAATATGCTGGATGATCTAAATAGCGATCAATTTTACAATGACTATCCTAATGGGGATTGGTTATGCCTCCTTTTAGCCATAATCCCACCACTGAAAAGAAGCCAAAGCTCCTCGATCAGGTACGCTCTGTCCTTCGTACCAAGCACTATAGCCTTCGAACGGAAGAAGCTTACGTTAGTTGGATAAAGAGGTTTATCCTTTTTCACAAGAAGCGCTCTTCTCTTTCTGTACCGCCTGCCCCAGAATGTTGCGCACCCTGGCGCACCTGGCCCGTGTGAAAAAGCTCCGCGAGGAAGATCTCGCGGCGGGGTACGGATCGGTTTACCTGCCCTATGCGCTGGAGAGGAAGTACCCCAACGCAAAGTACGAATTCGGCTGGCAATGGGTCTTTCCGGCCTCCTCTATCTCGACTGATCCCAGAACGGGTGTGCGCAGGCGGCATCATGTGGGTGAATGGGTGCTGCAGAGGACTATTAAGGAGGCACGGTTGAAAGCAGGGATCACCAAGCTGGCGGGTTGCCATACGCTTCGCCACTCCTTTGCTACCCACCTCCTCGAAGACGGATACGACATCCGGACGGTGCAGGAGCTTTTAGGGCACGCCGACGTAAGGACAACCATGATCTACACCCACGTGCTGAACCGAGGTGCGAGGGGCATTCGCAGTCCGGCAGACAGCCTTTGAGGAAGAGGGCTAGCAGGGGAACGTGGATTTATGCCACTGGCATAACACGCGGGTCAGATGAGGGGTTTTGGGGGTGTAAAGATAGGGAATCCCAGGACTTGGCATAAAATCTCGCTCGCATGTTATGCGACAAATTTTGTCATCGATAAGGTTCTTATGCCACTCGCATAAGCGATAGTTATGTGCATCAGCGGAGGAGAATGACGTTAATCTCGTGGCTCAGACATATGGTGTGGGGGAGGTTAATTGAAAGCGCAAGCCTTAGTCGTAGCCGGTCCTAATGGATCGGGCAAAACCACTTTCGCCCGGAAGTACCTGGAGCAGTATCCCTACCCATATATCAGTGCCAACGTGATCGGGGAGGGACTGCCGGAATCAATTGAGGAGATACGTCTTGAAGCGGACAAGCGCTTTCTGAACCAGGTGACAGAACCAGATCAACAAGCGCGAAAGTTTCGTGGTCGAATCGACCCTCTCTGGTCTGACCTTCAAGAAGAAAATCCACCAGCTCAAAGAATCCGGCTACGAGGTTTCCATTGTCTTTATCTTCCTGGGAAGTGTAAAGGCATGCGTAGCCCGGATCCAGGAGAAAGTCCGCAAGGGAGGCCATCTGGTTCCCGAGTCTGACGTTCGGCGTCGTTTCGCACGGAGTATAAGAAACTTCTGGTGGGAGTACCGAAATTTGGTGGATCGTTGGCACCTGTTTTATAATGGAGGTCTACAGTTCCACGAGGTGGCACTGGGGGAGGGCGAGTTAGTGGAGGTTCGTGACGAGGACCTTTTTGAGCTCTTCCTTCGGATCGCAGGTAAGGAGGTCATATGAGTGGTGTTCGTACTTTGAGTCTTAAGGCTTACCATGAGGCAGCAGAGTTCCAACGGATCGGGAATCGAGCGGTACGGAAGGCTCAGGAGGAAAGCCGACGTAAAAGTGTCCCGAATATCTACTCCCACAATGGCACACTGTACTACGAACTTCCTGATGGTCGTCTGACGACAGTTGATCCATTTGAGACACGGGACTCCAAATAGGTGCACATAACAAAAGGTTCAACCTGACCAACCCGCCGTGTTTCAAATGAAGTTCGGTGGAAATTCGAGAGTTTGTGCGTTGTACAGTTTCAGTGTATGCGGTTTGGCAGGTTAACCTTAGCGTTAAGCCTTATTGCACGCTGACTTTTTTCTGTCTAATCCTTCTCTTAGAGCATACTTAATCGCTCAGAAGCTTTCAACTCACAAACCAGGGTATAGTTTCCAAATTGAGCAAATATAAGCTAAACCGTGAATATAGTTGCTTGGGCCTTTTTCAAGGCCGTTTATTTTCAGGGTCAACTAAATTTTTTCTTGACAGACCCAATTCAGTTTGTTATACTTTTAAATGAGCAAGGGCAGAGGCGCAACTCTTCAAGAGTAATCGGAAAACAGAAGGGGAGTAGACCGCAGTTTCCGGCGAAAGGGGAGAGTTGCCGAAGTCTGAAACTCTTCTACTCAGAGTTTCAGGCTGGGCCTGCAGATAAGATCTGCAGGACTGTCACGGTGAAGGTGACCGTGGAGCGCTGCATTGCGACTGTGAGAGCAGTTGACAAGGCCTTGTCTGCCTTTTGCAACTGCTTTTTTTATGCCAGGATTCTCTCTCTTTAATTCTTGATATGTCTCCACAGAGGCATATCTTCGACTGCGAGGTGAAGGTATGGTAAAATTCGAAGGTTCTTATGTGGCTCTCATAACTCCTTTCAAAGAGGGGAAGGTGAACGAGGAGAAGCTCCGAGAGCTGGTGGAGTTCCAGATTGCCAACGGCACCGATGGGATTGTGCCCTGTGGTACAACGGGGGAATCGGCAACCCTTTCTTTCCAGGAGCATTGCCGAGTAATAGAGGTTGTGGTCGACGCTGTGGCCGGGCGAGTGCCAGTGCTGGCAGGGGCTGGTTCTAACAGTACCAGAGAGGCGATAGACCTACTCGGCCACGCAGCAGAAGCAGGGGCAGATGGAGCCCTGGTTATTACCCCTTATTATAATAAACCGACCCAGGAAGGACTTTACCAACACTTCTCCGAGCTGAGCCGGAATACCGAGCTTCCCATAGTGATGTACAATGTGCCTGGCAGGACCTCCGTCAATATGCTGCCTGATACTGTGGCCAGGCTTTCTGAGCGAGAGAACATCGTTGGCATAAAAGAGGCCAGTGGCAATCTCTCACAAATAACCGAGATTTTAACGAAGTGCACTTCCGATTTTGTGATTCTCTCAGGGGACGATATGACCACGCTGCCCATCCTTGCCGTGGGAGGCAAGGGAGTGATTTCCGTAGTGGCCAACATCGCTCCCAGAGAAGTGGCAGATATGGTTGACTATTTTCTCAGCGGCCAGTTTAAACAAGCCTTGGATTTACACCTGAGACTTTACCCCCTTTGCCGGGCTATGTTCTTGGAGACAAATCCTGCGCCTGTAAAAGCCGCCCTGAATCTCTTAGGTAAGGATGTGGGTGATGTGCGATTACCTCTGGTGAATATCTCCCAGTCCACCCTACAGAAGCTGCGTAAGGTTATGAAAGAATTTGGTTTTTCTGTATAAACGCAATTACCGAAGATGACAACCCCCCAAAATTGCAATTAACCATAGAGGTCAAAATATATATTGAGAATTTAAGGTTTAGCTCTTTATGAATTTGTTCCTGTGTTCTTTGTGATTTCAAAAACGCAATATTCAGGAGAGGCAGAAAGGAGAAGATGACTAAAGATCTTATGAACGTACTCAGGGATAGATTAGGAGAAGAAGATTATCAGAAACTTATCAGGATAGATAATCCTCAGCTTCACCAGTTTGTGGCTCGGTATGTGGAGCTCTGCAATCCTGATGAGGTGTTTGTTTGCAACGACTCCCCCGAAGATATCCAGTATATCAGAGAGGAGGCCATAAGGGCAGGGGAGGAGAAGAGACTTGCCGTAGAGGGGCATACTGTCCATTTTGATGGCTATTACGACCAGGCAAGGGATAAGGAAAACACCAGATTTCTTCTGCCCGCCAGCATTGATCTGGGGCCTCACATAAAGGCCACAGACAAAGAGAAGGGACTGAGAGAGATTCATACTATCTTGAAGAATATCATGCGAGGACACCGGTTATATGTACGCTTCTTCTGTCTGGGTCCGATTAATTCTGAGTTTACTATACCGGCTGTTCAGCTTACGGATTCTGCCTATGTAGCCCATAGTGAAGACCTCCTGTATAGGCCGGGCTATGAGGAGTTCAGGAGACTGGGAGATTCTGCCCGGTTCTTCCGGTTTGTGCATTCCCAGGGGGAACTTCAGGGGGGAGTGAGTAAGAATATCGACCAGCGCAGGATATACATTGACCTGGAGGATGAGACAGTATACAGTGCGAACAGTCAATATGGTGGCAACACGATTGGACTTAAGAAGTTAGCCCTGCGTTTGGCCATAAATAGGGCGTCAAAAGAAGGCTGGCTGGCAGAACATATGTTTCTTATGGGAGTGCACGGCCCCGGAGGCAGGGTCACCTATTTTACCGGGGCATTCCCCTCCCTCTGTGGAAAAACCTCCACCTCTCTGTTGGAAAAAGAGACCATAGTGGGAGACGATATAGCCTATCTGAGGATAAAAGATGGAGAGGTTCGGGCAGTCAACGTAGAAAAAGGTATCTTCGGAATAATCCAAGGGGTGAACTCACAGGACGACCCGATCCTGTGGAAGGCACTTCACTCTCCCGGTCAGATCATATTTTCCAATGTATTGGTCACCGAGACGGGAGAGGTGTATTGGGTCGGCAAGAACGGAGAAATTCCGCCCAAGGGAGTTAATCATTCGGGACAGTGGTTTCTGGGGAAAAAAGATGCAGAGGGCAATTTGATACCGCCTTCCCATCCCAACGCTCGATTTACACTCGAATTGAAACTCCTACAGAATGTGGACCCTGAGCTTGACAACCCGGAGGGAGTGGTGGTAGGAGGGATAGTCTACGGAGGTAGGGATTCGGATACCTGGGTGCCAGTGGAAGAATCCTTCGACTGGGTACACGGCGTGATAACCAAAGGTGCATCCCTGGAGTCAGAAACTACGGCTGCCACCCTGGGGAAGGAAGGGGTTAGGAAATTTAACCCTATGTCAAATCTGGATTTTCTCCCTATACCGGTGAGCAGATACATAGAGAATTACCTGAAGTTCGGTGATGCCTTAAACAACCCTCCTCCGATATTTTCGGTGAATTACTTTCTAAGGGACCCGGAAGGCAATTTCTTGAATGATAAGACCGACAAAATAATTTGGCTTAAATGGATGGAACTTCGCTCCCACAGGGAAGTGAAGGCGATAGAGACACCTACCGGTTTTATTCCAAGATATCAAGACCTCAGAGTATTGTTCAAGGAGCTGCTTGGAAGAGATTACCCTGAAGAGGCCTACCTCAGGCAGTTCACTCTGAGGGTTCCAGAAAATTTGGGTGCAGTTGAACGCATAATAAATATTTATAGGAACAAGGTCCCGGACACTCCGCAAATTCTTTTTCAGGTATTAGAGGAACAAAGGGACCGTCTGAACAAGGCAAGAGAAAGATACGGAGATTACATCTCGCCTTATAGATTCTAATCGGCCACTAAGGCCTTCGATTAAATATCTTCGCATTTTGAAGTAACCTCCCGCAGGTTCGAAACCTGCGGGAGGTTCGGGTCAAATAATCTGCGTGTCTTGGTGGCTAAACAACAATAACTTGCCACAAAAAGTTTTCTTCCTGAACCGGTGAACTTTAATCCGTTCGTAAAAAGTTGCATTTCCCCTCCCCTGGGGGAGGGGGACACCCTCACCTTCACCCCGTGAAATAATCACATCTGATAAGACTTCCTCCATTATACGGTG
>CAZQSC010000027.1:0-18893 GCA_964595705.1 uncultured bacterium
GAGGCGGCTCCGATGTGCCAGAACTGTACTGAAGGTATAGAGAAGCTATATATTTCTAATATATGGATTTCTTGAAACTTAACTCCCGGAGTTTTCGATGTCGAGAAAGACTTCGCTGGCCATCAAATTCGCCATAATGTTTGTGGTCTTGGCACTTCTAATTGCCAAGATCCAACCCGCCAGTATCTTAACTACCCTTTCTGAAGTTAATCGCAAGATGTTGCTCTGGGTGCTTCTGCTTCTTATTCCTAATCTTGGGTTTCAAGGACTAAGGTGGGGCTATTTGGTGAGAAGGGTAGAGAGAGAAGCAGGCCTCAGTGAAATAATCGTTTCATTGTTGGTAGGATTCTCTTTTGGGCTGGTCTCTCCGGGCAGAGTGGGTGAACTGGTGCGAGGGGCCTATGTTAGAGGGGAAAGCCGATTGAGAATGGTGGGATTGGCAGCTATTGATAAGATCTATCAGGTGGCCACGGTGATGATAGCAGGAATGATCAGTTTGATACTGATTAAACCTTTGGCGATTGGGATAGTGGCGCTGGGGATAATTTGCTTAGTGCTTTGGGAGTGCTCTAATAATCTTAACTTACTGAAAAAACTACTGCTCAAAATGTCTTCCATCTTCCACTTTACCCAAAGACTCTCTCTTATGGTAGAAGGTTTTGAGAGTTTGAGCAGGAAAAGCTCCGTTATGGTTTTAGCCCTCTCGGTTCTTTTTTACGCAGTCTATTTCACTCAGTTCTACATTTTGGTTCTTGCCTTCTCGCCATTTCCATTGGGGGCAGCGATTAGGACGATCCCCTTGGTATTTTTAGTCAAAACAGCGCTACCTATCACTCCGGTGGACATAGGGGTGAGAGAGGCCACTTCGGTGTTGCTTTTCTCTCAATATGGTGTGGATAAAGCCTGTGCCTTCAACGCTGCTTTCCTGCTTTTCGTAATCAATGTGCTTCTGCCGGCTTTGGTGGGCGCATTTTTCATCCCGGCAATTCGACTGAAGAGATGAGTATGGAAGAGAAAACAAGTTTTGAAAGTAGTTTGAGTCGCCTTCAGCAAATTGTAGAGGCCCTGGAGGCAGGTGAGCTCACCTTGGACCAGTCATTGGAACTTTTTGAGGAGGGAGTGAAACTCTCCCGACAGTGTACTCAGATGTTAGAGGCAGCGAAAAAACGCGTCTTGACACTGATTCAGGAAACCGGTGGGGAGTTTCGCCTGGAGATGTTGGACAAAGAACTGGAAGAGTGAGCCTAAGTCTTGCATTTAGCGACCACAGAGCACATAGAGAGCCTTATTTTTATGTATACCAAGAATTTTGACCTCAAAATTCTGCATTTTGAGGCAGTAGTGGAGACCTTCAGGTCTCCCTGAAAGGCTCCGCTACGGAAGAAGCAAAGATGGAAATTTGTGAATATGGAATATAGCGAGCGAGAGAGGGCTTTTCTGGCTGAGCTTTCTGAGCGAGGCCGCAGGGTGCGAGAGTATCTGAATTCAGATGAGTACCGGAGGAGATTTTCTCCCAGCCATATATCTGATTCAGCCTACAGTTACCTTAATTCCGGAGGCAAAGCCCTACGTCCGGCGATACTGTTTTTCTCCTGTGGGGCAGTGGGGGGAGATGAGTCTAAAGCGCTGCCTGCGGCCGCTGCAATTGAGGTGTTCCATACCTGGACCTTAGCTCACGACGATATCATAGACAGCGACAAGAGGAGACGAGGCCAACCTACCCTCCATGAGGAGTTTTGCCGGAGAGGGCAAGAAGAGTTGATGCTGGACCCTAAGGATGCCAAACACTATGGCCTCTCAGTGGCCATACTGACCGGCGACCTTCAGCACGGCTGGTCAGTCTCCCTGCTGGCTGAACTGACCCATAGGTATGGTCTGTCTCCGCAACTGACCTTGCGTCTGATTGAAGAGCTGAACACATATGTGACTTGCAATCTGCTTTCCGGCGAGCTTCTTGATATTCAGTATTCGAAACTGCCCGTTGAATCTTTAAGGGAAGAGGATATTCTCACTATGCTATGGAAGAAGACAGCCGTTTTGTACGAGTTCGCCGGCAGGGCGGGGGCAATGATAGGGTTAGAGGTCTCTGAGCCCCATCATCCACTGGTTCAGGCCCTTTCTCTGTTTGCCAGCAGGTGTGGATTGGCCTTTCAACTTCAAGACGATATCCTCGGAGTAATAGGCGATGAGAAAAAGCTGGGCAAGTCCGTTGGCTCTGATATCAGGGAGGGGAAAAGGACTACCATAGTATACTATGCCTTTCAGAAGGCAACTGCTGAACAGAGGAGATACCTGGGAGATATTCTGGGCAACAAAAGGGCAACAGAAGGTCAGGTGAGGGAAGTAGCCGACCTATTGGTGGAGCTGGGGGCAGTGGAGAGAACCCGGAGGTTAGCAAAGCGCTATGTGACAGAGGCAATAGAGCACCTCCAGGAAGTCCCAGATTCCCGGTATAAACAACTTCTGGCCACTTGGGCCGATTATATAGTGAACAGAGAGTTTTAAATGGAAAAAGAGGAAAGAACGGATAAGAGGAAGGGAGATGAGCAGGAGGTATTCCTGCCTTCTGTTTCAGCCCCAAAGCACTCGATCCTGGATACGATTGACTCCCCTGAAGACCTCCGGAGGCTGAAAATCCCGGAGCTGGTAGAGTTAGCAGAGGAGATCAGGGAGCGAATCATCTCTGTGGTCTCCCGTACCGGGGGGCACTTGGCGCCGAGCTTAGGAACTGTGGAGCTGGCTATTGCGCTTCACTATGTGTTCAACACTCCGGTGGACAAGATAATCTGGGATGTGGGACACCAGGCGTATGCTCATAAATTGCTAACCGGGCGGCGAGGGGCCTTCGAGTCACTCCGGCAGTATAAAGGGATAAGCGGTTTCCTCCGAAGGGATGAAAGCCCTTACGATGTTTTCGGTGCTGGACACAGCAGCACCTCCATATCGGCCGCCTTGGGGATAGCTTCTGCCAGAGATCTGAAAGGGGAGAGCTACGATGTGGTTGCTGTCATCGGTGATGGGGCTATAGGTGCCGGTCTTGCCCTTGAAGGCCTGAACAACGCTGGCGCCTCTGGGAGAAATCTTATTGTTGTGCTCAACGACAACCAGATGTCCATCTCCCCCAATGTGGGGGCCCTGGCCCGATACTTCACTAACATAATCACCTCCCAGCCTTACAAAAAGCTAAAGGCCGATATCTGGGAGCTGACCGGGTTACTGCCTAGAGCAGGACGAATAAGAAAGGCAATTGGGGAAATTGATGAGAGCATCAAATCGCTTATTGTCCCTGGAGCTTTCTTCGAGAAGATAGGTTTCCGATATATAGGTCCCATAGATGGGCACAATCTTTCTTATCTAATTAGAATTCTTAAGTCTGTCAAGGGAATTCCGGGCCCTGTTCTGGTGCATGTCCGTACTGTCAAGGGCAAAGGGTATCATTTTGCTGAGGCTGATGCCTCCAGGTTTCACGGTCTGGATGCCTTTGATAAGGCGACAGGGCGCAGCAAAACCAAACAGACAGCCCCATCTTGCTCCGAGGTATTCGGTAAGACCCTGGTAAAGTTTGCTCAAAAGCGCCAAGATATCGTGGCTATCACAGCAGCAATGGCCAAGGGCACAGGGTTAAGCTGGTTTGCCGAAAAATTTCCCGACAGGTTTTTTGATGTGGGTATTGCCGAGCAACATGCGGTGACCTTTGCGGCTGGGCTGGCGGTGGGTGGATATAAGCCAGTAGTGGCAATCTACTCCACCTTCTTACAGAGGGCCTTCGACCAGATCATTCACGATGTCGCCTTGCAGAAACTGCCGGTGGTCTTCGCGATAGACCGCGGTGGACTCGTGGGCGAGGATGGTCCCACCCACCATGGGAGCTTCGATCTCAGTTTTTTGCGTCAAATCCCCAATATGGTGGTTATGGCCCCTGCAGATGAGCCAGAACTCAGGGGGATGCTGAAACTGGCTCTAGATTACCAAGACGGCCCAATAGCCCTTAGATACCCCAGAGGGGCAGTTAGAGAGCTTGATTCCAGCAAGCAGATCAGGCCCCTAAAGGTGGGAAAAGCAGCAGTCCTGCGTCAGGGCAAAGATGCTGTTATTTTAGCCATCGGTTCGGTGGTCTGGCCCGCACTGGAGGCAGCCCAACTTCTGCAAAAATACTCTGTAGGCGTGGTCAATATGAGGTTTGTAAAGCCCTTAGATAAGGCTCTACTCCGCCGTATCTACCGAAAGGGCCTGAGGATTATCACCGTAGAGGAGAACGCCTTAGAGGGTGGATTTGGCTCAGCAGTGATGGAGTTCTACGAGCAAAATGGGATGTCAGATGTGAAACTGAAGAGATTGGGCATTCCGGATCGATTTATTGAGCACGGGCCAAGGGAGGTCCTGCTGAGGAAGATAGGCCTTGATGCCGAAGGAATTGCCAAGAGTGTGCGAAAGTTCCTGCAGCAGGAGACGAAGGTAGTGTAGGGGGTCTGTCCCTGTAAGGACAAGATATACTTTCACATAAAGAGGCTACAATGCGGTTCTGAACCGCAAAGGCAACCTCAAACAGTCTGAAGGGATTCAGTTGCTCTAATGAAGAGAATAAAAAATATCGGCATTGTTGCCAACATAAACAAACCCGATGTTAAACAAGCGGTGGAAGATTCTCTTAGACTGGTCCACCAACAGGGGGGAGTTTGTTTCTTAGAGGAGAAACTTAAAAGCATCTGCCCGGAGGCAGGGGAATTTCTGCCACTTCAAGAGCTCGTCTGTCGGTCAGATGCCATCTTCACCTTCGGGGGAGATGGCACAATCCTTTTCGCTGCTCGATTTGCCGGACCTTCCGGTATTCCTCTGCTGGGGGTGAACTTGGGGAGCTTGGGCTTCCTGACCCAGATCGGCCCCGCTCAACTAAAAGAGGTGCTTCCCAGAACTCTTAAGGGGGATTACCAGCTCGACCGGCGAATAGCGATTGAAATTACTTGTGAGGATAAAGTTTTTTTCGCCTTAAATGAGGTTGTCATAGAAAAGGGTTCTTCTCCCCAAGTTATTACTATTGAACTCTGGACCGAGGAACAGCCGGTTGGCACCTACATTGCCGACGGTCTGATTATCTCTACCCCCACAGGTTCTACGGCTCACTCTCTAGCTGCCGGTGGGCCGATTCTACACCCTCAGGTCCAGGCTCTGGTTGTGACTCCTATCTCTCCCCATTCTCTGGCAGTGCGTCCTTTGGTCTTCCCCGATCAGACGCTGTTTACCGTTAAGGTAGGTACAGAGAGGTCTCGGGCGAGGGTAGTGGTAGACGGACAGATAGAATGCCAGATTCGATCAGGAGAACAAATACAGGTGAAAAAGGCGCCTCACACGGTGGACTTAATCGATCTCGGGCGGCACTGCTTCTACGATCTGCTCAGCTCGAGGTTTAAGTGGGGCATTTAGCTATTTATGGAACTGCATTTCAGGCTATGTTACGAGAATTACACATCAAAGACTATGCTCTAATCGATGAAATACGGGTGGAGTTCTCTGCAGGCCTGAATATCATTACCGGGGAGACTGGTGCTGGCAAGTCCATCCTCATCGGCTCCCTGGGGCAGGTGCTTGGAGAGCGGGCTGCCCCTGATTTTATCAGAACCGGGGCAGACAGGTATGTTGTCGAGGCGCTTTTCCTGCTCGACAGGACACATCCGGTGTTTGCTGCCCTGAAACAGTTGGGGGTAGAAACTGAGGCAGGAGAACTCATCTTGCGTCGAGAGGTATCAATCGAGGGATACGGTAAATGCTATGTTAACGACACCCAGGTCACTGCCCGGGCCCTGAAGTCCATCGGCGACCTACTGGTAGATATCCACGGCCCCCATAGCCATCAGTCGTTGCTTAAGGTAGAAAAACATGTAGACTTCCTGGACAGCTTCGGACAAATGGAGGGACTTGTGGGGCAGATGGAGCGGGAATATCGCCAGCTCACCGCCTTGAGAGATAAGCTGGAGGAGTTGAAACAGAAGAGAACCGCCGCCGAGGAGAAACGGGAACTTTACAGCTTTCAGCTCAAAGAAATTACCGACTTCTCCCCTGACCTGGAAAATTGGGAACAACTGGAACAGGAATGCACTGTTTTGGAGAACAGAGAGAGGTTAGCCGAGGATGTGATTCAGCTCTACAATCTCCTATACGGCGGGGAAGATTCGGTAGTGGAGAGGTTGGGAAGGGGTGCTCATTGGCTGAGGGATGCAGCCCGATTCGACCAGCTCCTGGCCGAGAAGAGCAAGGCCTACGATTCCCTGATCTACGAACTGGAAGACCTTTCATCCTTTCTGCGCGACTATGGTGAGAGACTGAGTGATGACCCGCAACGATTGGAGGAGCTCAGGAACAAACTGGCAGCTCTGGACCAGATCAAGAGGAAATACGGGGGAAGTGTGGAGAAAGTCTGGGAGCGAAAGAAGTTTCTGGAGAGAGAGCTTGCCTTCTCAGACGACATCGACCGCCAGATAGAGCAGGTGGAGGAGGCGGTCCTTAAGCTACGAGAAGAGTTCTCCCGGCGGTGTACTTTGGTTTCTCGGAGACGTCGGACAGTGGCCTCCCGTTTAGCTGTTCAGGTTGAATTCTCCCTGAGGCAATTGGGGATACCCAACGCCCAGTTTGAGGTGAGATTTTTCGACAGGGAAGACCCCGAGGGGGAAGTGGAAATCGATGGCAAGAAGTTCAACCCAGGTCCCAAGGGGATCCAGGAAGTGGAGTTCTTCATCTCTACTAATGTAGGCGAGGAGAAGAAGCCCCTGGCTAAGATCGTTTCCCTGGGTGAAATCTCCCGGATTATGCTCTCGTTGAAAAGCATCTTAGCAGAAGTGGATGCTATTCCCACCCTGATCTTTGATGAGATCGATGTGGGTATCTCCGGACGGATCGCCGAGGCTGTGGGCAGAAAGATGAAACAACTTTCTACTACTCACCAAGTTATATCAATAACACACCTGCCGCAAATAGCCAAGATGGCAGACAGGCATCTCTCTGTTTTCAAAGAGGTCAGAGGGAGTAGAAGTACTACCAAGGCGGTATGTTTGACGGAGGAGGAAAGGGTCGAAGAGCTGGCAAAACTTCTGGAAGGAGAGTTAATCTCCCAGACGGCACTCAGACACGCCGAAGAGATGCTCCGACAGGCGGAGAGGAGTCTCCGGAGATGAGACGAGCAGCAGTGGCGGCAAACTTACTGGCGATAAGCAGGGTGCTTTTGATTCCGCTGTTTGTCCTTTGCATCATCTACAGTCAGAGAGATGGCTTTTACTTGGATCTGGCCCGGGCGCTGTTTCTCTACGGAGTGGTGAGCGATGTTTTAGACGGGCGGCTGGGTGCGTTAGCCGGAAATAATCCTATCGGTCAGTTTTTAGACCCCTTAGCGGATAAATTATGCATAGCAGCCGTTTATCTGTCTCTCTCTTTGATCTGGCACAATCCTCCCCTGTGGTTGACCTGTGTGGTGGTGGGACGCTTTCTGATCTTGCGTCTGCTGTGGTTAGTCGGCTTCCTCAGGACAAAAGAGAGATTACACTGCTTCCTTCAGAAAGAGAGCGCTCTGACTAAACCTAATCTGTGGGGGAAGATCTCCTCCTGGTCTCAGGCGATACTGATTGTCTCAATTCTGTTCTCTCTGCCAAGGGGCTGGATTGGCTTTCTCTATTGGGCAGTGGCCGCTCTCACAGTGGCCGCAGGCATAATCTACTTGGTTCGAGGGGTTCAAGAAGCAAAAAGATTAGGGCTGGTTTAAGCGGAGTCATCTTGGAGCAGAGAAATTATCAGTTACTTGAAGATTATGCAAAACAGAAGGGCGCATCTCTCTTTGGGGTGGCATTTTTGGATGATCGCCAGGCGGTGCGCTCTCAACTCTCGCCTCAACAGTGGCCTCCTCATATGCGTTTTGGCATCTCCATGGGCGTGCGCCTCAGTGATGCGGTGATTGACAGTCTAGTAGACAGCCCCACACTGCTTTATGCCTGGCACTATCGGCAGGCAAATCTCTTTCTGGATCGGCTTGCCTTTGAAATTTCTCTCTACATCCAACAGGAGGGTTACAGCGCCCTGCCTATCCCCGCCTCTCAAATTATCGACTGGAAAAGACAAACTGCCCACCTCTCTCACAAACATGTAGGGGTTCTGGCTGGCCACGGCTGGATCGGGAGGAATAATCTTCTGGTTAACCCGTATTACGGTGCCAGAGTGCGTTATGTTACCGTCTTGACCGATATGCCTTTGAGGGTTGATCGTCCCATAGAGGGAGACTGTGGTGGGTGCCAACAGTGCATTGAACCCTGTCCTGCCCAGGCCTTAGGCCAGTCCGCTGCCGAATACAACTTTGAGAGGTGTTTTAAAAAGCTTCAGGAATTCCGCAAGCGAGTGGGGCATTACATCTGTGGGATATGTGTTAAGGCATGCAGAGGCAAAGCCTTGCAGGTTGACCAGAGTATAAGCCCTTAAAGTTTCACATAATCTCCCCCTCCCCTTTGTCCCCTCCCCACAGGGGAAGGGACAAAGGGGAGGGGGACACCCTCACCCCTACCCTCTCCCTGAAAGGGAGAGGGAATACTCTTATACTGGTAATGATATGGGAAACTTGGCAATCCTGAAGAGCTTTTTGCTCAAGCAGAAGGGTCGGTTAATCCTCGGCTTTATCACTTTGATTTTCAGTAACCTGTCTGCCCTGCTGGTTCCCCGCGTTCTGCGGGACGCCATAGATGGTTTAAAGGCGGGAATGGGTGGGGATGCACTGGTGCGATATGCCCTGCTTATAGTCTCTTTGACTATTGTTGCCGGTATATTCAGGTTTTTAACCCGTTACAAGTTGATCGGAACCTCATTCACTATCGCATACGAACTACGCAATCGTCTGTTTGCCCACCTTCAAAGCCTTTCCACCTCATATTTTAAGAAGATGCGGACGGGGGACATAATGGCCCGTGCGACCAACGACCTGGAGGCTGTACGCAGGCTTCTGGGGCCAGGCATACTAAATCTCCTGAACATACTCATTATGGGACCTCTCGCTGTTGGCCTAATGATAGGTATCTCTCCTCGGCTCACCCTGTATGCCGTGTTGCCCTTGCCTTTTTTGACCCTTTCCATAGCTGTGGTTCGTCCCAAAATTTTTCGTCGCTTCCAACAGGTACAGGAACAGTTCTCTTCACTCAGTGCAAAGGCACAGGAGAACCTAACAGGCATAAGGGTGATAAAGGCCTTCGCCCAGGAGGAGAATGAGATAAACAGTTTCCGGCAGATAAATCAAGGATATCTAGAAAGAAATATGGGATTAGTGAAGATTTGGGGGCTATTTTGGCCTTTTATAATGTTCATTGCCGGCCTCAGCATGGTGGTGGTGTTGTGGTTCGGTGGTCGCCAGGTGATCACTGGACGCATCTCCTTAGGTCAGTTTGTCCAGTTTGCCAACTATCTTATGATGCTCACCTGGCCTATGATGGCCTTAGGATGGGTGATAAATCTGCTGCAAAGAGGATCTGCCTCAATGAAGAGGATCGTGGAGATCTTAAACCAGGCTCCGGAGATCAAAGATAGTGAAGAGAGAAAAAATATCCAGACACTGGAAGGAACCATCGAGTTCAGAAATGTAAGCTTCACCTACGACAGGAAACAGGTTCTCAAAGACATAAATTTGAAGATAGAAAAAGGTATGACCGTGGCTATTGTGGGTCCCACCGGGGCGGGCAAGACCACGCTGGTTAATCTGATCCCTCGGTTGTTCGATGCCACTGAAGGAGAAGTAGTTATTGACGGGACAGATGTGAGGCGGATTCCGTTAAAAGTTTTGCGGAAAAGCATTGGTTATGCTCCCCAAGAGAGTTTCCTTTTTTCCGAAAGTATCAAGGAGAATATCGCTTATGGCTTGGAAGACGGCGATGGGTATCTGGTTCAACAGGCAGCTACTGTGTCAAATCTGACCGATGATATTGAGGGATTTCCTCAGGGATACGATACTGTGGTGGGCGAAGGTGGGGTTACACTCTCCGGCGGACAAAAACAGCGCGTTGCCCTGGCCAGAGCAATTGCCCGACATCCTTCTATTCTCATCCTGGACGATGTTTTCTCCAGCGTAGATACCTACACCGAAGAGGGGATATTAAAAAGGTTGCGTCGGTTTATGCAGGCCAGAACCAGCATCTTGATATCACACAGGATATCGACTGTTCGGGAGGCAGACCTGATAGTGGTGCTTAAGGATGGGCAGATTGTAGAGCAAGGTACACATGAAGAGCTGTTGGCCCGCGGGGGCTTTTATGCCAATATGTATCAGCAACAGCAACTGTTAGAAGAGATAGCAAGAATGTAGGAGACGCTACTATGACTCACGGTTATCCCACGCAATATCAACCGGATGAGGAGGTGCTGGGTAAAGCGTACGACCGACAGCTAATACATCGGCTAATCGGTTATCTTCTCCCCTACAAACTGCTGGTGGCAATATCTCTGGTTAGCATTCTGTTTGTTTCTGCCTTGCAACTGGCAGAGCCATATCTGACGAAGATTGCCATCGACCGCTACATAATTCCCAAAGATAGCTCGGGATTGCTTCGCATAGCCCTTCTGTTTCTGAGCGTGTTAATCCTCGGGTTCTTGCTTCGTTATCTCCAGATTCACATTATGCAACTGACCGCCCAGAAGGTAATGTATGACATGAGGACGGAGATATTTGAACACCTTCAGCAAATGTCTCTCTCATTTTTTGACAGAAATCCTGTGGGTAGACTGATGACTAGATTGACCAACGATGTGGAAGTGCTCAGTGAGATGCTCAGCTCCGGTGTGGTGACCATCTTCGCTGATCTGTTCACTCTGATAGGGATAGTAATAGTTATGTTACTGCTTAACTTCAAGTTAGCTTTGGTCAGTTTCTTAATGCTTCCGTTATTGGCCTGGGTCACATTCTTGTTTCGGCAGAGAGTTCGGGAGGCTTATCGGGCTGTCAGACTGAGAATAGCCCGCATCAATGCATTTTTACAAGAGAACATTGTGGGTATCTCCATTGTCCAGATATTTAATCGGGAAGAGAGAAATTTCGGTAAGTTTCGTCACTTGAATCAGGACCATCTGGAGGCCCGTCTGCGATCGCTTTTCTATAGTGCAGTATTTCACCCTACAGTGGAAATAATTGGCTCCGCTGGTGTTGCCTTGATTGTCTGGTATGGTGGGGGGCAAGTCCTCAAAGGTGTCCTCACCTTCGGTGCGCTAGTTGCTTTTATCCAGTATGTAAATAGATTCTATCAACCGATAAGGGATTTGAGCGAGAAATACAACGTTATGCAGGCAGCTATGGCTTCTTCCGAGCGGATATTTAAGCTTTTGGACACAGAACCGGAGATTAAAGACCCACCCCATCCTGTGCCCATGGAGATAATAAAAGGCGAGATCGAATTCAGAAATGTCTGGTTTGCCTACGAGGACGAGAATTATGTCTTAAGGGATGTCTCTTTCCACATCGGCTCAGGGGAGAGGGTAGCGTTCGTTGGCTTGACGGGAGCGGGCAAAACATCGATCATCAATCTATTAGCCCGTTTTTACGATGTGAGGCAAGGAGAGATACTGATCGACGGGGTGAATATCAGAAATATGGCTCAAAGGCAGCTTCGACAGCATCTGGGAATAGTCTTGCAGGATGTGTTCCTCTTTTCTGGAAGTGTGGAGGACAATATCCGACTGGGAGAAGAGAGGATAACCTCGGAACAAGTGCAGGTGGCCGCTCAGTATGTCAATGTGGATAGCTTCGTAAAAAAGCTGCCCAATGGGTATAATGAAGAAGTGTATGAACGTGGTGGGATCCTCTCTGTGGGCCAGAGACAGCTTTTGGCATTTGCCCGGGCCCTGGCTTTCGACCCCAAGATACTTATCTTAGATGAAGCCACCTCCAGTGTGGATACCGAAACCGAGATGCTCATCCAGGATGCATTGGCCAAGTTGCTCCAGGGAAGGACTTCTATCATTATTGCTCACCGGCTCTCTACTATCAAGAATGTCGACCGGATAATTGTTCTCCATAAAGGCAGGATTAGGGAGATAGGCAGCCATGAGGAACTGCTCGAAAAGAAGGGTATCTACTATCGCCTCTATCAATTGCAGTACCAATTTCAGGAACAGCCTTCAGAAGAGGTGCGCTGTTAGCCCTCTGAATTTGATTTTGAGGTTTTTACCCAGAGAAGATTGTTTGATTCGTAAAAAGTCCTAAATGCTCCCTTCCCCTTTCAGGGGGAGGGCTTGCCCCGTGAAATACCAAAGAGCCACAGTGTAGATCCTGCCTCAATCTGCCCGGCAGAGTGCGGAGACGGTAAGCACTATAAAAGACGATTATTTCACGGGGTGAAGGTGAGGGTGTCCCCCTCCTCACAGGGGAAGGGAAATGCAACTTTTACGAACGGGTCAAAGGTATATTTTTGGATTTTTGTGGAAGTTTACTTACTGAAAATAAGCTACATTTAGGTCATTAGAAAAAATATTTGCAAAATTGGTTCTTTTTTATTATCTTTTTAACGATAATTTTATCTTTGGAGGCGATAAGTCATAACTATCATATTTTCAGCTCCTTATGGGTTATCAGCTAAAGAAAATCTATCTCTGGCCTGCCATTAAGATATCCTTCTTTCTCTTTGCCATCTTGGGAGCCCTCATAGGGATTGGTTGGGCGGCCCTGGCCTCGTTTTCCATTAGTTTTCTCCGCCTTTTTTTACCGGAAGGGTGGGAGTTGGCTAAACTTTCGGGTGTTTCTCTTTCGGCAGGGATTCTTGTCTCCATATCAGTGTACGCCACTTTAGGGGTGGTACTCACAGTTATTATGTGTTTGGTTTACAATGCAGTTGCCAACTGGACTGGTGGTTTCAAAATCGACTTGGATAGGATTGGAACCGTAGTTTCAATCTCTGGTGCCGGGGAGGAGGGGGAATCTATTGATGACTGAGCAGATCAGGGTGCGTTTTGCCCCCTCACCCACGGGATATCTTCATGTGGGGGGAGCAAGGACAGCCTTGTTTAACTGGCTTTATGCCAGAAAATACGGCGGGAAGTTCCTCCTGCGTATCGAGGACACCGACCAGCAGAGAAACACCCCAGAGGCTCTGCAGGCAATTCTCGACGGTCTTCTATGGTTGGGTCTGCAGTGGGATGAACCGGTAGTGTTCCAGTCAAAACGGCTGGATATCTACCGGGAATATTGTTATCGGCTCCTGCGCCAGGGGAAGGCCTATTATTGCTACTGTTCTCCGGATCTGTTAGAGAAAAAGAGGCAGGAGGCACAGAGACAGAAAAAGCCCTGGAAATACGACGGTACCTGTCGCAATCTCTCTGAGGAGCAGAAGAGAAGACTGGACGCTCAGGGTGCTCCTAAACTCATCCGTTTCCGGGTTCCCGAGGGGGTGACGGCCTTCCACGATTTGGTGCATGGAGAGGTGAGTTTTAACAACGAAACCATCGGCGATTTTGTGATCCTCAGGTCTGATGGGCAGCCTGTCTATCAGATGGCAGTGGTGGTGGACGATGCCTTTATGGAGATATCCTTAGTGTTGCGAGGTGACGACCATCTCTCTAACACTCCCAAGCAGATAATGCTCTATCAGGCACTGGGATTCCCCGTACCCCAGTTTGCCCATGTGCCTCAGATCCTGGGTCCGGATAAAAAGAGGCTTAGCAAAAGACACGGAGCCACTTCCGTTACTCAATACCAAAAGGAAGGTTTCCTTCCCGAAGCAGTGGTCAATTTCTTAGCCCTGTTAGGATGGTCTCCTGGAGACAACCGGGAGAAAATGTCTCGCCAGGAGTTAATCGATGCTTTCTCGGTTGAAGGTATCAGCAAGAAAAGCGCTGTTTTTGATGAGCAAAAACTTCTTTGGCTCAACGGAGAATACCTGAGAGAACTCTCCTCAGAACAGTTGTGGCAGCCGGTGAGCGAGCGGCTGGTGGAAGAGGGGTTAATCGACGAAGCCCTGATGGTGGAGAAAAAGCAGTGGATTCTCAGAATTATTGACCTTTTGAAAGAGAGAGCGAAGAAGCTGTCGGACTTTGTGGAACTGGGGCGGTATTTCTTCGAGGATCCTTCTGAATATGAGAAGGAGGCACAAAGGAAATACTGGAAGGATCAGCAGACGGTCCAGCGGTTGCAGATGTTGGCAGAGGAGCTAGCCTGTCTGGATGATTTCACTGCTGCAAGAGTAGAAGAGGTCCTCAGGGATTTGGCACAACGGTTGGAAATAGTGGCAGCTAAACTAATTCATCCCACCCGGCTGGCGGTCTCCGGAAGGTCTTTTGGCCCAGGACTGTTTGAACTGATGGAGGTTTTGGGCAAAGAGACAGTTATTCGACGCTTACAGAAAGCAATCCGGTTCTTAACTCAACAGAGAGAGTCTTTAAAGGTTCAATAGAAGACTGCCCCGTGGTGTAATGGTAACACGCCTGACTCTGGATCAGGTAATCGAGGTTCGAGTCCTTGCGGGGCAGCCAACTTATCTTGGTATAAGTTATGAAAATAGGTGTAGTAGATGGTCAGGGTGGAGGTATCGGTAGCCAGATTGTGAAGAAGTTGCGTGGCGTTTTGCCTGCCGAGGTGGAGATCTTTGCCCTGGGCACAAATGCAGTGGCCACCGCTAATATGATGAAGGCGGGGGCTACTAAAGGAGCCTCGGGAGAGAACGCTATCGTTCTGAACATAGAGCAGATGGATCTGATTACTGGTCCTATAGGTATTGTGCTAGCAAATTCGATGCTGGGGGAGCTCACCCCCAGAGTGGCCAAGGCCGTAGCTGGCTGCCCGGTGCAGAAGATCCTTCTGCCAGTGGAAAAATGTGGGGTAGAGATAGCAGGAGTTGATCATAAGAGGTCCCTGCCCCGTTTAATTGACGAGATAGTCAAGCGCATAGGAGAAATAGTTGAAGAGAAAGAAACTTTTAAGTAGAAAGGAGGACCAGATGCGAAGGAAATCCTTCTCTCTGATTGTTGTCCCCCACGATAAGTCGCCCATACATGAGGTTAGTCTCTCTTTCCCCTGGATACTGACCTCGACAGCCATTTTTGTCTTGAGCCTGAGCTTTTTTATCTTCTGCACTGTGGGGTATTACAGGAAGAGCATCCAGACCTCTGAGCTGAAGAGACTAAGGGCGGAGAACACCCGGCTGCTTGAGCGGGTCAAAGAGATAGAGTCTAATCTGGTCCGATTGAGAACTGAAATGGAGAAACTGGCAGAGGAGAACGATGGGCTGCGGGCAGTGATGGATTTGCCTCAGATCGATCCAGATGTGCGAATGATGGGAATCGGAGGGCTGTTGCTGGGCAGTGGAAACACTATCCTCTCCTCCCCAGCCGAAGCATATGCCGAGAAGGTGGAGTTGGATATAGATCAACTGCTACGTCAGGCAAAGCTAGAAAAGGCGAGCTTTGAAGAGATCAGAAAGAAATTCTTGACCCAGAGAGAACGGCTTGATCACACCCCTTCCATTATCCCGGCAGTAGGCTATCTATCGTCGGGTTTTGGCTGGCGAAGAGACCCTTTTACCGGGCGAAGGGCATTCCACTTCGGTGTTGATATATCCGGACAGCGCGGCACTCCCGTGTACGCTACTGCCAATGGAACGGTAAAAAAGATTCGATATCTGCCGAGAAGCCTCGGTAAATTGGTAATTATTAATCATGGATATGGATATGAAACTGTTTATGCTCACCTCTCCCGGATAACTGTCAGGAAGGGCCAGAGCGTGAAGCGAGGAGAGAAAATTGGTGAGATGGGCAACACCGGTCGCTCTACAGGCACCCATCTTCACTACGAGGTGAGGGTGAACGGAAGACCCGTAAATCCCCTGAACTATTTTTACGCCCAGGGCTATGTTGGCAGTTGAGGTTGTGGCTGTTTGGTGAGGCGGTGTCCAGCTTTGCGGTTAATAGTATCATAGATTAAGCTGACTAACTGATAGATGACCAAGCTCAGGAGTAGTCCCATAACAGTGGAGAATCCCTGGGCAAATTTTTTTGAGTAGAGAAAACTCTGCAGGGCCAACAGCACCCAGCGCCCGATCTTAGCAAAGATGGACATCTGTTCCTGAAGTGTTGTAATCACATGGGTCCCATAGGCTAAAGAGAGCCAAGTGGCTGCTATAAATGCCGCTGCTACCCCAGATATCCAGAAGATATTTTCAAAACTGGATACTCTTCCCTTAGCTACCTTTGGTAACCCGGCCATCACCCGGGAGGTGAAATCCGTCCTCGGCTCCAGCAGTGGTTCAGTCTCTACTGCTTCGATGATACCCCTCAGCAGTTGAAGCTCAGCCCGACATTTAGGACAAGCCGCAAGATGCCCTTCCAAGGCTCGCCTCTGTTGTTCACCGAGCACACCGTCTATGTAAAGATGCAACTGTTCTCGACTCTGCTGGCACCTCATTCCTTCAAATTTCCTCCTTTTGACATCTCTCCAGGACCGCTTTTTTCAAGGCCTCTCTGGCTCGAAAAAGGTGTGTTTTTACCGTGCCTTCAGGTAGGTTTAAAATCTGGCCAATCTCGGCGTAGGAGAATCCCTCTAAATGATACAAGGTGATCACCGCTCGGTAGGGAGGGGGCAGTGACCGCACCAGCTCTCGAACTGTTTGTTTGAACTCCTCCTTTAAGAGAATGTTTTCTGGAGTGCGTTTCCAGTTGGTGAGCTCTGAATAGATTATCTCGGTTTCTGCATCAAGCTCTACAAAGCTCTGTCTGGTACAGGTTGCCCTGAGCTTTGACAAACATACATTTGAAACTATCCGATAAAGCCAGGTGGTGAACTTCGCCCGTCCCCGGAATCTGGCAACAGAATGGTAGAGTCGAATGAAACTCTCCTGGGCTGCATCTTCGGCATCCTCTCTGTCTCCTAACATCCGGTAAGCAAGGTTGAACACCATTTTTTGATGGCGATTAACCAGGCTCTCAAAAGCTCCCCTGTCGCCTTTCTTCACCTTGGCTACCAATTCTTCATCTGAGGGTTCCATAGAAAGGATGCCTTTTGGGTTCTTTCTTTGTTAATCTATAAAATAAGACCTTAGATGTCAAGAAAATGTTTCACTTCTGGGCCAGTTTTGGAGAACAGACCCCCAGAAGGTGAAACATTTTGGGATAAAGGCAGGTCATATAGTTAGAAAGCGAAGATCTGTTTTGCCGGAAGGAGGTGGCTGAAATGTTCAGAAGGCTCCTTTTGCTTGTTACCGCCGTTGTGCTGGGTTTAATCTCTACCGCCAGCTCTGACCAGACTGCCATCCTGCACCGACAGATCAAGTTGAGCGGTGAAAAATCAGTGGAGGTGAAGATCGAGTTCGGGGCTGGAGAGCTGAGGATAGGAAAGACCCGGGGCAAGATGTTGCTTGACGCCGATCTGGAGTATCCGGAAGAGAAACTCCAGCCGGTTGTGGAATACAGCAAAGATGGCAGCATCGGGCAATTGAAACTGAGTATGAAGGGGAAAGATGATCAGATTCGCTGGAAGGATTTCAAGAACACCTGGGATTTGAGGTTCACAGAGAAGATCCCTTTGAGTTTTGATGTCCAGATGGGGGCAAACAAGGCCGGGCTTGATTTCAGCGGATTGAGGGTGACGAGACTGAACATACAGACAGGTGCCAGTAAGACTCTCATCAGCTTCAATCGGCTGAATAAAGAGGTGATGGAGGAGCTAAAGCTCACGGTCGGGGCAGCCAAGCTGAGAGCAGAGGGCCTGGGCAACGCCAACTTCAAACAGATGCGCTTCCAGGGGGGCGTGGGCACTTACACCCTGGATTTCAAAGGCCATTTAAGGCAGAAGGCCCGGGTGGATATATCTATGGGGCTGGGACAGTTGACCCTGTTGATCCCCCAGGAGGTGGGCACAAAGATCGATGCCTCAGAGGTCTCGCTCTGTGCCTTCTCTGTGGGCGGCTTCGAAAAACAGGGCAAGATTTATACAAATAAAAACTACGGAGAAACAGAGGCCGAATTGGTTATCCATCTGGAATGCGGACTGGGAAGTATTAACATCGAGTCGGTAACCGGCAAAGGAGGCGATTAAGATGTGGGGTGTTCCCTGGCACTGGGGACCTGGAGTTCCAGAGGATCTGTTGCAAGTACTCGCCGTATTCGGTATATTCTTTCTTCCGTTTATAACGATAATCTTCATTGTCTGGCTCATCATCCGGGCGCGAATGAGACGCAGACAGTGGGAACACGAGGAGAAAATGGCTATGGCAGAGAAGGGGATACTGCCTGAGGCTCAAACAACGGAGGCAAATTTGCCGAGAGAAGAGTCTTCCAGGTTGGATAAGATATTGCTTACTGGAATTATACTTGCAGCCCTAGGCCTGATGTGGATATTCGAGTCCTTTGGGTTCTTTTTGTTCCTCTTAGGAGTGGGGTTGGCTGCCCTCTACTTTATTCCTCAGGGGAAACGAATCTCCAGGAAAGGGAATAAGAAGTTTTACACCAGTGGGATTATAATTGCAGCCATTGGGGCGGGAGTGTGGGCTCACTCCTTTGGTCTGTTTTTAATCATATTGGGTTCAGGGCTGGTAGGTTTCTATTTTCTCTCCCAGAGAGAGAGCTCTGTTCAGGCTTCCGCAGTTACACCTGAACCAGAGAAGGCCGAGGGAAAACAGCCCGAACAACGAGAACGAGAGGATGAAACCTCAGAATCTGACTCTTCGTCTGGATAAGTTTATCTGCGCTTAGTTTGCTCTTTTAAGAAGGGGTCCCTGTTCGTTCTGGAAAGAACAGGGACCTTTTGTAAAGTTGATCCTCTCATAAAAAGTCCAGAGTATTCCCTCTCCCTTGAAGGAGAGGACTTGCCCCGTGAAATAGGTGGAAGCTGCAGGGTAGTTTTGCTTTAATCGGTTAAGCACCGTATAATGGAGGAAGTCTTATCAGATGTGATTATTTCACGG
>CAZQSC010000028.1:0-17907 GCA_964595705.1 uncultured bacterium
GTAGAATCACCGGCCACAGGATTTTTGCGAAAAATTCTGTTTGAAGAAGGCCAAACAGTGCCGGTGACCAAACCTATTGGCTACATCGCAGACTCTATGGAAGAAAAACTGCCTGAGGAGGACACAAAACCCTCAGAGCCAATCTCTCCTCCCTCAGAGAGGAAAAAGCGGATCAAAATCTCCCCCTTGGCCCGAAGGCTTGCTGAGCAAAGGGGAATCGATATCTCCCAGATCAAAGGCACCGGTCCGGGAGGAAGGATTACCAAGGAAGATGTGGAGAGATTCCAACCTGTTGCAGAGCTTGAAGCCAAGGCAATCCCTCTGTCTGGGATACGGAGAATTATCGCCCAGCGTCTGAGCCAGAGCAAAAGGGAGGCTCCTCATTACTACCTACAGGTAGAGATCGATATGTCAGATGCCACCGGGTTGAGAGAAGACTTACTGCCAGAGGTGGAAAAGGCCTTTTCTGCTCGTCTTTCCTACACCGACTTGATAATTAAGGCAACTGCTCTAAGCTTAGAGCAGTTCCCGCTATTAAACTCTACTTATGAAAACGAAAAGATAAGATCGTTTAAGGAGGTCAACATAGGAGTGGCGGTAGCCTTAGAGGAGGGATTAGTTGTACCGGTAATAAGAGATGTGGCCAGCAAAACCCTCTGGCAGATTGCTCAGGAGAGAAGCAGGTTGGTTGCCCGAGCAAGGGAAGGCAAGCTCACCCAGGAAGAGATTTCCGATGGCACATTCACTATCTCTAATTTAGGCGTCTTTGGAATAGACCTGTTCACCGCCATAATCAATCCCCCCCAGGTGGCGATTCTGGCTGTGGGGGCAGTTAAGGAGCGACCAGCGGTATTGAACGGCCAGATAGTGGTTCGACAGACAATGAAGGTGAGCCTCTCCCTTGATCACCGGGTAGTAGACGGTGCCGTGGGAGCACAGTTCCTCAGTCGCATAAAAGAACTGCTGGAGAAACCCTATTTGCTTCTAACAAACCTAGGAGGTGAAAATGTCTGAGGATAGAGCAGTCTCTGGCCCTCTCTACGACCTGGTAGTGATCGGTTCTGGCCCTGGGGGTTACACTGCAGCCATTCGCGCCGCCCAGTTGGGAGCAAAAGTCGCCGTCATCGAGAAAGAACACCTGGGAGGAACCTGCACCAACAAGGGTTGTATCCCCACCAAGGCTTTAGTGGCAGCTGTTGAGACCCTAAAGACTATAGAGAGAGCCTCTGATTTCGGGATAAAGGTGGGAAGCACTGAGGTCAATTTCCCCGCCTTGCAGAGACATAAGAACAGAACCGTGGAGCGGCTGCGAAAGGGCATAGAATGGTTGTTTAAAAGCTATGACATTGATTTAATAAAAGGAACAGGCAAATTCACCAGGCAAGGAAGCTCGGGAGCCTTATGTGTTGAGATAACCGGTGATGCCGAGCACTCGGCTCTGGAGGCCAAGCGGGTCATCATTGCCACTGGCTCGGCTCCTGCCCCTGTTCCTGGGGCGAATATAGATGGGGAAAAGATAATGACCTCAGACCACATATTGGAGCTCTCTGAGATACCCCCCTCTCTTCTGGTTGTGGGGGCAGGGGCGATTGGGCTGGAATTTGCCTCCATCTTCAACGCCTTGGGCAGCAAGGTCACCTTGGTGGAGATGATGCCCCAGATTGCCCCCGGGGAGGACGAGGAGATAGCAGAGCTTCTGAGACGCTCTTTGGTCAACAAAGGGATAGAGATAAAGACAGGGGTGCAGGCGGAGGGATTTAGGATAAGACCGGAAGGTGTAGAGGTGAAGCTTACAGGGGGGAAGACTGAACCTGCATCTGCCCCTGTTTTTTCGACAGTTTTGATTGCTGTGGGAAGAAAGCCTTACATTAGTGAACTTGGCTTGGAGAAGCTCGGTGTGGAAACTGATGGCCAGCAGATAAAGGTCAACCGAAGAATGGAGACCAGCCGTCCCGGAGTCTACGCCATCGGAGATGTGGTCGGGGGCACATTACTTGCCCATGTGGCAGCGGCCGAGGGGATTGTAGCGGCCGAAAATGCCCTGGGAAAAACATCGGAGACAGACTATCGAGTTATACCTAACTGCATATATACCTGCCCTGAGATGGCCAGTGTAGGGCTGACGGAGGCCAAAGCCAAGCAGACAGGCTATAAAGTAAAGGTGGGAAGGTTCCCTTTCTCAGTCAACGGGAAGGCTTTAGCCTGGGACGAACCTAAGGGGTTGGTGAAAGTGGTGGCAGACGAGGACACGGGTGAGGTCCTGGGGGTTCACACTATCGGACCTCAGGTCACTGAACTGATCGGTCAGGCAGCAGTGGCACTGAAACTGGAAGCCACCGTCGAAGAGTTCGACCGCATCAGCTGGGCCCACCCTACCCTCTCTGAGGCAATAATGGAGGCCGCCCTGGATGTCCGCAGAGAGGCCATAGACCTGCCCAGGAAGGCCGAGGGGGAGAGGGGGTGAGAGGAAGAGAAGGGTCCCACTGCGCATTTCAACTTATTCCTGAGAGAGGGCCCTGAAAACTCGACACAAACAGGGTGGAGAGAGATGAAATATGCTGTGCTTAATCTGGGAATAATAGATTATAGCGAGGCTTACTCTCTACAGCAGGAACTGGTAAGCAAACGGTGGCGCAACCAGATAGACGACACCATCCTTTTGTTGGAACACAGGCCAGTGATCACCCTGGGCAGGGGAAGTCGGAGGGAAAACGTCTTAGCCTCCCCTAAGAGGCTGCAGACAAGAGGGGTAGAGATCTTTGAGATTGACCGGGGAGGCGATGTCACACTACACTCTCCAGGTCAACTGGTCTGTTACCCCATCTTTGACCTCCGCCAGCGGGGTAGAGATATTCACCAATACCTCCGCAACTTAGAGGAGGTGATCATTCAGCTATTGAGGGACTATGACATTCAAGCAGAACGAATCGAGGGCTATACTGGAGTATGGGTTAATACTCAAAGGAATAAAGGTAAGAGACAAAAAGCAGGAATGCAATCTCTTCTCTCTTCTTATCAAAAGATAGCCTCTATTGGCATCGGTGTAAAACACTGGATTAGCTACCACGGGTTTGCCCTGAATGTGAACAACGATCTGTCTTACTTCTCCCTTATTCACCCCTGTGGTATGGCAGGTGTGCAACTGACCTCTATGTCCAAGCTATTAGAAGAGAAGGTCGATATAATCTCCTTAACATCTCGTCTCATCAGCCATTTCGAGAGACTATTTCTATGAGGGTTTCTCCCAGAGTTTCATCCCCTCAGCCTCTGGAGACTTCTGCTCCAGCCTTCTTCCGGAGCAGAGTAGAGGAAATGACTAATTGGTGAGTGTCGATATAACTCACCAATGTCTAATGGCTCAATGACTAATCACTGCTTTAGGGGTTTTTCTAACCAAACTCCTCTTCCAGGTCATAGACATCTTTGAAATCCTGTAGGCTGTCTTCCTCTGTTTTTGCCATCAAGCCAGCATCTACCAAAGCGAAGACGATCTTGCCAAAATCCTCTGTCTTTGTTATCCCCCAACACTCAAAAACAACCTTGGCCATAGGGCCGTACAACTGTTTGGCATATTGTTTGATCCCCTCCAATAGCTCTCTGGCAGTTATGTGTCGCCTCACAGGAAGTTTACTAAGGGTATATTCTAAAGCAAGATAAACAAACAGATAGGCCTGTTGTTTGTATCTACCACTGTTTGCAGCCAGTTTTTCTATCTTCTCCAGAAGCTTTTGTTCTGAATCCATCGCTTCGCTCTCGACTATTATAAAGACCTTTAATCACTTTCCCCTTCTCTCTCGAAGTCAAAGACCCATTTAGCCTCACCCACTGGCCTCTTCTGGTAGGAGAAAACCAGCATGAGGAATTTTGTCTGCTTGCCCAAAAGACTCTTTCCAAAAAAGGTCACCCGGGGAAAATATAGGTCTACCTTCCGGCTTATCCGTTTAATCCTGATGGGAAAATTGTAGTATGGTGAAGGAATCTCTTTCTCTTCTATACTGATCTTTTCCTTCTGGACGGATAAGGGCTCGTACATCACATTCTGGTCGTCCTCCAGATATATTGTCCAGAGTTCAGGTTCGAGGGAATGTTCTGAAAAGTGAGATTGAAGTCTCAGCTCTATCCTGAATTGGTCCTCAGGATGATGTTTATTCTCATATTCTTCGTAGACCTCTTCGCAAGAAAGCGATTCTTCCTCACAGGTCTTTCTGACCCAGGCATCTATCATCTCCTCTCCGTAAAGTGTAGCTGTAATTTTAATTAACCCCAGGTTAGGAGGCTTTAAAAAGGGCGGCAAATTAGAGTCTGACTCCTTGAATAAGGGGTCAGGTATGGTGAAGTTCGCTGTCCATCGCGCCTTTACCTCCTCAAACGGGCGAGGTGCTGGAGTTCCAAGGGTAACAATTCTCACATTAGGCAGCTCATAATAGGGTTGTCCACATTGCAAAAGGAAGAAGAGCCCCAGAAGAACTGCAGTATTTAAAGGCCTTTTGTTCAAAAATATCTCCCCGGTTGCCGAGCATTTATTCGCGCAAAAAACAGAGCGTGGGGAAAAGCATCCCCTTTGTACTCTCAGCCTGCCTTTCTTTTGATGACTATTGATTGGTGATTGGTTCGATAATCGACAATCGGCTGCTCATTTGCTCCTTGTTTACATTTACGAAGGGAAGCAATGTAGCCATTGTTTTTGCGATCAGAGTATCGCCATCTTCTTTGAGGGCTTCATTGTGGGTTTTTCCGTCATATTCTCCCTCCAACCAGATATTATGTCATCAGGTATCTCTTCAACCAAGCCCCTTGGAACCCGACAAAACTGGATGTTTTCTTGACAAGCCAACATCAGAAAGTCAATTTTCATTCTGAAGCACTTTCGAAATCCGCCTTATAAATCCTCTCTTCAGTGATTATCCATTCCACTCTGACATCCTGGGGACCAGTTTCAATTCGATCTACTATCTGAAATTGATAGGCCAGGGCAACTGTTGGGAGCGGCCAGGAAAAAGCAGAGAGATCGGATAAGAAGCGGTCGTAAAATCCTCCTCCCATACCTATCCGGTTGCCTTGGAGGTCAAATGCCACCCCGGGTAGGATAACTAAATCAATAAGTTTCAAGTCAATGGGTCTCAGATACTCTTGCCTTGGTTCCTTCAACCCCGAAGGTTTTTCTTCCAAATCCTCAAAACTTTTTATCTGTGAATGCCTTATCAGTTTTCTCTTAAAATCTGTGACCGGTACCACAACATGCTTTCCCTCTTCTAAAGCCCATTTAATCAGATTATGAGTCTCCACCTCTCCCAGCTTAGGCACGGACACATAGCAGTGAATTACCTTAGCCCTTCTGTACAAAGGGAACCTTCGCAACTTATCTATGATGAGTCTGCTTCTCCGCTGGATCTGATCTTCCGACAGGGCTCTTCGCCGAGCCAGAAGGGTCTGTCTTATCCGATCCTTTTTGTCTTCTAATAGCCTGGACTCACCAAAGGCTCCAGCCATAGTTTTCCTCTGTGGGGTAGGTTCACAGGACAAATTCACATATCTACAAAGTTATAATGTGATGGCCTGCTATATTACCTTTTTATCTGGCCTTTCGCCCGCCGTTTGAGGCTCATCTTATACTTTTTAAGAGCGTTAAGACTTTTGGGGTCCAAGGTTTTAACTATGGGAACCCTTCCATAAGTCTCTGAATTCTCAACTCCTGAGATTGCTTTAGTCTGTAGTCCATTCTCAAGAAAATCGAAGTTATTCAGATACTTAGCCCCCAACTTCTGAACTGCCCTTCCTAACCTCTGGTTGGCGGTCACCACACCAACCGAACCTCTGCGCATCTTTCGTTTAACCAAGGCTTTTATAGCCGAGGCTGCATCTTGCTTCTCTCTGGTGAAGAAAACCTTAACCTCGGAATTCCTCTCCGTCTTTTCATAAGAGGATGCAAGGGAAGCATCAAAGACAACGCTTACTGCTCTCCCACTGGCCTTCTGGTAGCCATCGAGTTTACGGATAAGCTCATCTCTGGCCTTCTCTGGCTGGTCGGAAACCAACTTGGAGAACTGCGGCAGAGTCAAAAGCAAATAGTGACCATCGACTAAGATCTCCTCCAACTCATCTACTCCTTTCCTTAAATGTTTGTGTGATGTTAACTCTCTACCTACTAAATAAACTAGTAAATTTGGGGAAAGTGATCACTATCATATGGAGATCAATCTCCATGCTAAGATTAAAAAATCCAGCAAATTGGACTTCTTCTTTAACTCAATTTATGAGGTTTCCCATCTGCAATGAAGATAATTTATTCCCTCGCTAAATGAGAATAAAATCCCCTGAGCTGCTTAAGCTTGTAAATCTGCACGAAGTTTTTTGCTGCACTATGGCACCTGACTCTATAAAAACATACCTTAAGCAACAAGGCCCTCGGTTACTTTCAACTGCTCAGAGGCAAACAACACTTCATCAGGGGCTATCCACTTCTGCCTCTGTTTGCATAGACCTGTTTCAATTTCTTCTCTACATAAGGGGGCACAAATTTACTTACATCTCCACCCAGTCTGGCTACTTCCTTAACCAAGGTGGAGCTAAGATAGCTGTATTCATTGCTGGGCATAAGGAATACGCTTTCAAAATGGGGGTCCAGACTTCGGTTGGTCAAGGCCATCTGGAATTCATATTCGAAATCGGTCACCGCCCTCAGCCCTCTGATAATAGTATGGATATTTCGACTGCGGGCTTCATCCACCAATAGTCCATCAAATGCCTCTACGGAAACTCGATCCCAGCAGGCGATGGTCCTTCTGACCATATCCACCCGCTCCTCAACAGAGAAAAGAAAGGACTTGTTGGGATTGGAGACAACCAAAACAAGCAGGCGGTCGAAAATGGAGATGGCTCTTTCAATGATATCTAAATGCCCGTATGTTATCGGGTCAAAGGTGCCTGGGTAGAGTGCTGCTTTCAAATTTAACTCCTTTGAAGAACAATGGGGTTAACTTTTCCCCTCTGCTGGGTTGGTCATCCAGAATGTCACCCTGCTGTCTCCGTAAGTTTTCTGAACAACCGAGTTGAGCCCTGCTACAGCGTCTGGCAGGCATTCATCCTTCCTGGACCTGGTTACCACCACTGCCTCCACTGCCAGTATACCCGAGGCAGAGAGCTCCTCTAATACTCGAATCGATATTTGCTGGCTGTAAGGGGGGTCAGAGAAGATAATATCGAATCTTTGACCTTCCTTCGCCAGTCTTCTTATTGCCAAGCAGGAGTTGAGACGGAGGACCTTCGCTCTGTTCTCCCACCGTAGCATCTTAAGGTTTTTCTCGATAGTGTTTGTTGCCCGCAGGCTGGTATCAACGAAAACTGCCTCCCGAGCCCCCTTACTTAAGGCCTCAATGCCTAAACTACCTGACCCAGCGAAAAGGTCTAACACCCGGGCGTCCTCGGTTCTGGGGCCAAGGATATCAAAAATAGCTTCCTTCACCTTCTCGGTGGGAGGACGAGTCTTCAAGCCTCTGGGAGCCCTAAGGATATGCCCCTTAGCCTCTCCAGCGACGATCCGCATCATCGGCCCTCCCCAACAGAGAGATCAAAGCAGAAAGATGCTCGCACCCTCTCCCAACTCAGCCCTTCTCCCTCGGCTGGCAAGATAAATAAACGCACCAGATTAGAAAATCGATCGGATTGAGAAAACGCAGCAAGAAAGGACTCTATTTGGTTAGACTTCCCGCTGATGTGAAAGGTCAATCTCCCTTCTTTAAGAACCCATCTGCCCAGAACTGCTCCGCATTCCTCTGCCTGCCGTCGTACCTGAGCCATAAACAGCCGAACATCCACAGAATCGGCCAAGACTGCCCTGCTTCCGGGAAAATCTATCTTCATCCAGACGGTAAAATCAAATTCCGCACTGCCTCCCTCCAGCTTGAGCCTCTCCACTGAAGGAGACTCTACCCTTTTCACCCCAGGTAAGCGCCCAAGGCGTTGGGCTAATTCCTTTGCTAAAGAGATCGAAGCAGCTTTTCCTTGAATAAAACATTCGTCCGGGAGAACAAAACCAATCGTGGAGAGACGAACCGATGGGGGAATGTTAACCAGAATATCCATGAGGATATAACTATAAAGATATCCTTTCGTTGTGTCTTGTTCAGAACTTTCAGCAACACCACCTTTTTCTTCTCCTTCTCTCTGCTTGGTTGTCTCTCCTTCCGAAAGCACTGGGACAGTGTGAGTAGAGGATGAACCCAGGAGTAATCTCTGGTTTCTCAGTAGCAAAAACCTGATTGCTGTCCCTATAAGAACCAGACAGATCACTGCCACAGAGACTCTCCAGCGGTTGGTTCTCGACGGCTTCGCCTTTTGCTCTGCTAAGAGATTGATCTTGATCATCTTGTCACTCTATCCCAACAGTCCTCGATAAGCCAATCCAGTGCTAATGGCAAAGGCACCCTGAGGCAGAATATCTCCACTTGTGTCAGTACGCAGTCTCTCCTTGCTCAGGCTCCTGAAGGGGTTAAGAATATCTACCGGGCATTTTAAGCTTGAGGAGAGCAGATTCTTTACCCCCGTCGCCTCTGCAAGAAGTCCACTCAATAGTATCCGGCTAAAATCAAATGAGACGGGAATCCGCCCCTCGTGGAGAGAGAGCCTTCTCCGTTTATTCAAACTCAACTGTATCTTACTGCAAAGTCTTTTGGCAAAAGTATTTTCTACCCTCAACTCCTTGGAGTCTTCCACCACCATGTCTGAGGGATAAAGCAGGTTCTCTGTCCACAGTAAGGTATTCCTCTGAATTACCACTAATAGGGCAAAGGACTCTTCTAAACAGAGCACAGCGATTGTCTCTTTAGCAGGAAGAAGGCCAGTACACTCGGCCAGGTTAAATAAGGCAAGGGGAGGGGCATCCACTATGTTCAGGTTAAGATCTGCTTTGTGAAAAAGGGCTTTAAATACATCGATTAGTCTTCTTCGTGCCCCGACAGCAAAAGCTATCTGCTTCGAGAAATAGAAATCGAATACATATTCTTCGCTTGGAGAACAGAGAGAATGCTCCAACTCTACCAGTATCCGATCCTTATCCTTTCCCCTTGGGGCAGGCATCTGTTTAACGAAAATCGGACCTCCTCCGAAAGAAAACACTGTCTGATCTACCTTGAGGTCCCGCTTGCCGAGAGCTGATTTAAACCAACAGATGAAATCACCCCACTGCTTTTGCTCCGGAAGCCTCTGAATCAAGCTGTCCTCGGGTAAGGGCAGATATTTCAAGCTATCAACAAATAAGCTCCTTCCTTCAACGGCCAGAAGGGTTAGCCTTAAAGATTTTTCGGTTAAATAGACCCCTAGCGCACTGCTTGGCCTTTTTTTTGTCACCGACTTACTCCTCAACGCTGCCGAGAACTTCCGCAATTGCTGAGTCTCAACCCTAGAGAACCAAAGATTGGGCAGCACTAAACCCTACGATTAACCACAGAGTTCACAGATAAATTTTATTATAAGATAAAAATTTGATCGTATTTTTGCACAAATCTATAATTCATAATCGTGCCATTTTATCTGAGAAAAATCGGAGATATAGGGAATAAATTGAAAACTAAGCGATTGTTTTTCAATAAGATTATCTCTGTGCGCTCGCTGGTTTCTAATGCGATATTTAGGCAGTATATTTTTGATATACGAAAGTCGGGACAAACAGGGTTATTCCTCCTGTTTCCAGCTTGCCCTCTCACTGCTAACCCATCCGTGCCCATTAGGACAGGATAGTTTATAATTGATAGAATCTGGTACCTCCAGAACAAAAGGAGAGCCGTCCTGGGGACAGGTGAAATCCAAGCTATCCCCGAAGAGTTCTGTCGGTTCAGAGGCATATTCTCCGTGTTGGGCGAAATACTTCTCCTGAGCTTTCATTACCTGCTCTAAGCGTAGCCGACAGGTCTGTTGTATCTCTCGCTGTTTTCGCATCTTATATCCAGGGACAACAATGGCCGCCACTAAAGCGACGGATAAGGCAACGATCAAGAGCTTCCGTACCACTGCCCACTTTAACATCTCAATACTCCTCCGTTCATTCTCTCTGCTGTATCTCAATTAGGGGAATCAATCTGCTGAGAATCTTATCCCCTACCCCCTTCACTTTCTTCAGGTCTGCCACAGTCTGAAAGGGACCGTTCTCTTCTCTCCACTGAATAATGCGCCGAGCCATCTTGGGACCAATCCCAGGCAAAGAGGCCAACTGCTGGATCGTGGCAGAGTTGATGTCCAGCTTCCCTGCCGAACAGTAAGACAGCGAATCCGGTGAAGGAGAACTGCCTGGGATAACTCTCAGATCCGTAAATTTCTTAGGGTTACGATAATCCAAAAGAGAGACAGCCCCTCCCACTATCAGACAGAATACCAAAAAACAGACGGCAATCTGCTCTTTCCTGGTTAAAGAAAACACCTTTCGTCTTTCTTCTTTTTTACTCTCTGTCTTCTTCTTTAGTCAAATCTTATCTCTCCCCAGAATCCCACCTCTCGTACCTTACGGGTGGTGTTCCTCAGCCTATCCTTTCGGTTTGAAACCTCCACCTTCGCTCCGCCGGTGAACTTGCGGCTGAACTGATAGCTCATCTTTGAATCCACCGACCAAGTCCGCTCGTCTTGTTGGGGCATAGGGGGCAACGATCCACGCCCTATTTCTCTGTAATTGCTCTTTAAAGCAAGGCTGGCAGCCAAGTCCAGATTACTCTTTAACCGGATATTACCCCAAAAGGGGAGTTTGATTCCCCGCTGGGCACTGAGGGAATAGCTGAGAGATAGCGTCAAGCTGGAGGTCTTTGAATTAGTGGTCCCACTGATCACTCCATTTTTGTAATCGGTAGTTGAGGAGGAACTGGTGCTGAAATTCAGGGTTGATCTGAGGCCGTTGTTCCAAGTGGCGACCCAACCCAAAAGAGGACTAAAATTGTTCTTCTGCGAGCTGGAGAGAAGAGCCTTCCCTCGAAGCTCCGGAGCTCCTTTCTTGAAGAGCTCTCGCTGGTAGCTGGAATTTAAATTTGAATTTCTGGCCAGGTTCCGGAGAAAAAACAACCTCTCCAAACCGTCCCACCTGAGAGTAAGCCCCGGCACAGTAAGGGTACGGCTGCTGATAAAGCTGCTGGAAGTCCTACTGGAGGAATATTTGTATCCACACTTTGCCTTCAGGTTAAGGCGAGGGAGAAGTTTTATCCCTGTGCTAATGTCTGCTTTACGGGAAGAAGAGCTGCTATTCCGCTGGCTAACAGACGGATCACTCCCCACCTTCGGCTTGAGGGAGACCCCCAACTGATAGCCTATGCAAGGACGCCTCAGAAGACCAAAATCCCTGGAACTGCGTGTGTGAGAGTATGACCCGCTGAGGGGCTGGATTTTCTGGCCAATTTCCTTCAACTTGATTGAATTCAGCAGCTTTGGTAACTGTAAGGTAAATCTGGCAGAGAGTGTGCCTTTGACCTGGGCATCCTTTCCCCTATGTTCTGTAGCCTGGAACCGGGAGCGACTCTCTTCGGTGTAAGTGGTCCGATAGGAATAGTCCTGTTGGATCCAATCCGGCCCACCAGGTCGAAAATTGACAGAAACCGTTTGATCCCGATGTACCTCATCCCCCAATCGCAGGTTCTGTAAGCTTAGATCTACATTGGTGCGCAGGTCTCTTTTGGTCTTCAGAGTGTATTCCCAAGAGAGACCTTTCAGGAGACTCCAGTTTAGGCTGAAATTCTGATTTAAAGTAAAGTTATGTCTCCTTGTCCAGGCTCCGTATTGATTTTGGGAACGGGAGCCGGAATTGTCTGCTGTAGCCGAAAATGTAAGTTTGGAGGGTAGGTAGTAGAGTTTTCTCTTCAGAATGGTGAAGGATTTTTTACTCCGGGGCGAGAGGTCGTAGCTGAAGGCTCCCCGATAAGACCAACTGCTGCTTTCGGGGATCTGGGGAGACCTGCCTTGTTGGCCAGTGAATGAGAAGTTACCGCTCATCCGATCCAGTGTCCAGCGAACGAAGGGGTTAGCGGCAGTCCTCTGTTTGCGGAAGGAGATCGTAAGGGTCTTCCTCCTGTTCACCGTCCTCTCTTTATCTGGATCACTTAGCACCACATCAGAGAAGGGCATAAGCCTTGGGCGGGACAGACTCTTCTGCCAAGAAAAGCCCAGGGGGATCGACACCCCCCAACTGGCGGGAAGAAACTTGTCCAGCTTCAAATCGGCCCGCAGATTCTGGGAGATATTATCGCTACCTGATCCAGTCTTTTCCCTCAACCCATGGAACTCGCTGTCCTTTCTAGAATAGTTACCACTTAAGCTCAAAAAATCAGCAAACTTAGTGTCTACACTTACCCGCCCAGCAATTCCTCTTTTATTTCTAGCCTGGGTCAGCCGAAGCTCATCCACCCAGATTTCGCCAGAGATCGGCTCGGTCCCAGGATTAATAATCCCTAGTTCAAACCTCTTGATAGAGGACAATGAGGGGTTCCCCTTCAAGGAATATCCCATCTGAGCAGCCCTTGTCGAATCCACCTGGTTTCCCTTCAACTGGGTAATCCTTACCAGGTCAATGGCAATGTCATTCCAGCCCGGCCGGATGGGAGCCAAGGCCTGATAATAATTGTTCTCATCGGCACCAAACCGGATGAAAAAATTGGCTTCGCTCTGGCTCCCATGAACAAATACCCTCATTTTTTCATAGTTGGTATAATCCTGTTTCTGAAACAGGCTTCGATAAACAGCAACCTGATGGCCAGATTCCAGTTCAGTAAATTTAAGCACCAACGACTGCTCTTTTCTGAGCACCCCGGTCAGGGGATCTCTTTCCTCCTTCACTCCTGGAGGTGAGGCATAATCAGCGTTCTCCTGGGTATTTTTCACCATTATCTCTAACCTCTCCCCGTGGCCGACAGGCAGTTCCTGCCAATCATTTCCCACAATGTCTACCGAGACAATCTGGACAGTTGTTTTAGTGTCGGTGCCAGTTATCCACAACCTGACGAATTCTATCTGGGTGGAGTCAGCAGATCCCACCTTAGAGTGCAGATCGGTCCGCCAGAGGGGAATTCGAAGCAGTCTCCAGCCATTTGATTTGGTATCCTCAATCAGAAACTGGCCGGGGAGGCCGCCAGCTGGCCCATCGGTAGAGAGATCAATGGAATAGCTGTAATAATCGTTATCTAAGTCTAAATATCCATTGTTATTGATATCCTCGGTGTCTGGCTTTTGAGCCCGGTCAGGGCCATTTCCTTCAGTGCCGTTGATGTGGCTGTAGTCGTGTCTTCTATGCTCATAATCGTAGCTCCAGTCATCACCGTTGGGGTCGGGGTTGGTCTGGGGATCGTAGCCGGGTTCATCCTGGTCGAAAAGGCCGTCTAAACCGGTGTCTTCGTCTTCATCTAAGATCCCGTTTCTCTGCCCATAGCGCACCTTGTCTTCGGTATCCAGTTCTCCATTGGGGATAACATCCTCGCTGATGCTGCCCAGATCGATGTTAAGAATGCCCTGCTGGCCTCTTACCCATATCTCCAGGAATTTATCTCTGGAGAAGTCCTTAGCTCCACCCCGCAGGGCGCGCATAATGCCTCCCCAGGAATCTGCATTCTGAGGAGTAAATTCAAGATTGAGCACATGCACCTCGCGCTCCTGTGCGCTGGTCTGGCGACCAGGCCAGATCTGTTGCACCGGTACCTTCTCCCAGGGGTTATACCAGATCAGTTTCCCTCGGTTCTTCTCTTCAACCCCCACGGGCACACTGGACTTGGTCCACAGTGATCTGAAGATACCCAGCGGGACTCGATTAACACTTCCTTCAAAATCATCAATAAAGGCCTCGCCCAGGGTGTTCTGATTGGGCAAACTCACGGCGATCTCTCCCGTCAAGTTGAGCGAGGATGTAGCATCGGTTCTGACCAACGGTAAGAGGTTCACTGCCTGGGTCATAAATCGGGGAGTAAACCTCAAGTCAAAGTTAGTATCCCAAAGCAGGGTACGGGTCGGTTCTCCACCAACCTTCACTCGTTTCTCTACTGCCGTTTCACTGTTGTACAGCAAGGTCATCCCAGCAGAAGATTGGCCCCAGAATTTGCGTTCTCCCCTCAGGCCCAGCAGAGTCTTCCGCTGAGGCATAAAGAAGGGTTTGTACTCATAATCTATGACAAGATCAGCCGCTGGGTTCAGCACCTCATCGGTATAAAAGGTGATCTCGCCAGTATAGTAATTGATCTGGTAGTCAACCCCCCGCTGAAGCCTCCGCTGGTTGAGGGTAACTACCTCTGTGCCTTCAGTAATCCCGAGCTGTCCCAGATTGAACTTCGTCTGTCTGCTTCGGTATTTTACCTCTATAAAATATCGACTCGCATCTCTCTGGGTCTGCTGGTCACGGGACTGATATATCTGGGGCACCTTCACTTTCAGGGGACTTTCCGGTCCAGGATTAAACGGCTCCAGATCGGGGAAGATCAGCTCTCCCCTCTGACGGTTGATGATAGCCTCATCCAGATCGATCAATCCATCTGGGGGAGAACCAGGTTGTTCCCCGTGTTTATCCAATCCAAAGATGCGCAGATAGGGTATCCCATCCTGGGAATCCTCTGGCTGTACCCCGGAGACATCCTTGTATATCTTCAGGTCAAACCCCTCAGGGGAGATATTCTTTGTCCCCAGGTCATAGACATTTCGCCACTCATACTGCCAGCTTGGGTTCTCCGGTCTTTGCCTTCTGGCTTTTATCAGCTTCAGGGTGATATCCTCTGCTCCGCCCGGTTGGTAATCTATGTCGCCATAAGTGGTGCCCTTGGCCGTCCTGTAGGCCACCGCCAAAAGATAGTCATCTGGGAGGGCCGAGTTTAAAACGATGTAACCTAAATTTCTATCAACAAAGTAATCTGTGGGATCAAGCAGGTGAAACCATCCCCGTACAGAGTCTGCCACCCCTTCGGCGGCAGAGTCCATATAGACGGCCCACCCTGGCGAAGCTGCCATCTCTATGTCATTGTTGGAGTTATTATCGTCTACATATATGTCAATATCTTCTATTTTATAGGCAGGATCGAAGCTCACCACTCCGTACTGATCCCTTTTATTCTTGAACTGATCTCGATAAAAAGAGTCAAGGAAGAAGTAAGTCCTCTGCAGATACTGGTAATCTCTTATCTGTTTCGTGCTTTCCTTGGCTAACCCCCGGAAGGTTTTTCTGTGAGTAGCTCCTTTCTCCTGGCTGGCTATTATGGTCAGGTCCAGTGGCCCCAGTTTCTCCTTAGCCCTGATGCCGAACAGCCCCTTATGCTGGGCACTGTATCCCACAAACTGTGTGCCTGGCAGTGAAAGCATCGTGTTGCCAGCCTCTATCTCTTGAGTGATCCTGTCCTCGTCGCCATCATATCTGATCTTGATAGAGCTTTCCAGGTCGGTATTCCTCTCGCTGTCCTGGTCCATCTGGATGTGAATCCTCTGGCCGACGGTGCCTTCGATCCTGAGTCTTGACCTCTGTTCCATATTCAAGGCAGGGAATTTGGAGGGCCTGAAGGTGGCGGTCGTTGCCAGACCTTCTGTCCACTCACTTCTGCCGGAGATACTTATCCTTCTGCTTCCCGTAACCCTAAGGGAGCTGCCCTGACCGATAAGATCACCCACTGCCTTGGGGAATTTAACCGGAATCTCTATTTGTAAAGAGGGAAACTCTCCACTGCTCTGCTGTCCGTTCTTTCTCCTACCCCGTCTGCTCTCCTGCCAGCCTGAGTAGAAATCCTCCTTTAATCTGTCTCGCATAAAATGGTCTATATCCACAAAGAATGAAGGCTCGTACTGTCGGTCAACCAACATCTTTCGAATTTTAACCCTTTGAAAATCAGCCTCGACTGTTACCTCTGTTCGTAGAAGTCGTATATCGTTGTCCAGAAGAGGGGAAGAAGATACTGAGGAGTGATATCGCTGGGCGCTGTAGGCACCCTCCCTTTGTCCGGAGAATAACCCCTTAGCAGACAGGAAAGTGGGACATAAACCAAGGCAGGCTGAAATCCAAACGAAAATTCCTGTTTTAGTCCAGCGGCGAGAATTAAAAGCTTTTCCCAACTCTTTTATCCTTGAGATGTGTTGCTTAGGTTCAATGCCATTCGGTCTCTTTAGCTTTTTACAATAAGTCTACCCCCTTTCAAGCAGCACATTGAATGCTCTGAGACAGCAGCCGTGTCCATAGGGCGTATTTAGAGAACGATGTTAAGTCTTTCTCCAGTGGTTATTAAGCTATCGGTCGTCAGTTATTAGTGAAATCTCATCTGGGGTAGCCATACATACTGATTTGAGGATAAGGCCCCCCCTGACACCGTTGGGTAATATAATACGACAACTGCCTTAAAATATCAAGAGGAAAATTCACCTCCACTGCTGTCTCAGCAGAAAATCCTTGTCTGAAGATAGAAAATCCGTATATTAAAGGTGTAACCATTTTATTAACAGGAAATCTATCTATTAACATCACATTTACTTACACTTAGGATAACTGAAATGGGGATACTCCATCGCTACATTCTCAAGGAGCATATCGGGCCTTTCTTCTTCGCATTATTCACCATAACATTCATTCTTGTTTTGGACTTACTACTTGAAATAATCGATCTTCTCCTGCGCAAGGGGATCGGGATCCGGGTCGTTTCTGAGGTTTTTTTCTACAATTTAGCCTGGATGTTAGCCCTTTCTGTGCCAATGGCTGTTCTGGTTGCCACTCTGATGGCCTTTGGGAGACTGTCGGCGGACAACGAGATTATCGCTATGGAGACCGGTGGGGTAGGTCTTCTTCGGTTGATCCTGCCTCCTCTGGTTGCTTCTATAATTTTAGCAGTCCTTCTAGTTATCTTCAACAACGTTGTCCTGCCCGAATTCAACCATCGAGCCCGTATTCTTATGTCGGCTATTCACAAGAAAAAGCCTACCCTTTCTCTCAAAGATAAAGAAGGGCTGTTTATCAACGACATTCCGGGCTACAGTATCCTCATCAAAAAGGTGGATCAGCGACATTCAAAGATTCAGGGGATCACAATATACCAAAAAACCAGTCGCGAATCTCCTCTGGTCATTCGGGCAAAAAGCGGAGAGGTAGAATATTCTAAAGATGAAGATATACTCACTCTGATCCTCTACGACGGGGAACTGCATCAGATTGACGAACAGAATCCTAACCGATACATCCGCACTAAGTTCAAAAGACATCTGGTTCGCATCTGCGGAGTGGGAGGCAAACTCTACACCCAGGCCTCTAAATACAGAGGCGATCGAGAGCTGAGCGCTAAGATGATGCTGGAAAAAATAGCGGAGTATCGTCAACAGATAAGGAGCTACGAAATAGAGATAAATAACATCGTAAAAATATACTTCAATGGATACTCTGTTCGCAAAATTAGGAAACTCGCCTTCTCGTCCCCTGCCGGATTAACCCCTGAGCAGCAAAGGGCACTGCTGAAACTGAGAAGCAAACTCCAGGAGATAGAGATCCGGCAGAGAAATATAAACAAATACTTGGTCGAGGTACACAAAAAATACTCTATTCCAGTTGCCTGCATTGTCTTTGTCCTGATCGGAGCTCCTTTAGGGATTATGGCCAGACGGGGAGGTATGGCTGTGGGCTTTGGAATGAGCATTGGCTTTTTCCTGCTCTACTGGGCGTTCCTGATAGGGGGAGAGGAGTTGGCTGACAGGATGATCATCCCCCCTGCCCTGGCTATGTGGGCACCTAATATCCTTATCGGCCTCGGAGGAGTTTTTTTGATAATCCACAGTGTCAGACAGATAACCTTCTTTCGTTGGGAAGAGGTTAAGACCTATATCCGGAAAATTAAACTCAGATTCGGAAAACTTATGAAAAATAAAAAAGAGGCTCCTCGCCATTTTGGGGTTTAATAGTGAACATATCGTCCCTAAAGGGACTTCGAACGAACGGTTAATCCT
>CAZQSC010000029.1:0-17796 GCA_964595705.1 uncultured bacterium
TAATGCCTTTTGGGGGCAATTTTTCTCTAAACATGTCGTCTCTAACGAGACTCTTATCTGTTCCGATAGGGACAAAATGTTGGTAGCAAATAAGACTAACCATTTATTCGAAATCCTTTTAGGGACGATATGTCTTTCTTATTTTTCATAAGTTTTCCGAATCTGGGTTTAATCTTCTTGGTTTCTTCGTCTGAGGGAGGTGCTCATACTGAAAATATAAGCACTTCATAGTTAAACAGGTTACTTTCGATCTGGAGTTTTCTATTGACTTTAAGATTGCAAATGAGTATATTTAACGTCCAAAATAATTCGTTGTAAGATAGCTATAAAACATTGAAAGGAGAAAAAAACATCATGACAGCAACAAAGATCGGAGCACAGTTGTATACCCTGCGGGACTACATGAAAACACCCCAGGACATTGCTAAAACCCTACATGAGCTAAAGAAGATAGGTTACCAGGCAGTTCAAGTATCGGGGATAGGGCCAATCGAGCCTAAGGAACTAAAGAAAATTCTGGATGGTGAGGGACTTCTTGCCTGTGCGACTCACACTGGATACGAGAGATTATTGGAAGACATAGAGGCCGTGATTGAGGAGCACAAAATTCTGGGAGCATCCCACGTTGCCTGCCCGGGATTGCCTTCAGAACTCCACAACGGAGAAGGATATAAGAAAGTAGCCAAGGAACTTTCCCAGGCTGGAAAGATACTAAAAGAGAACGGCCTTACCCTATCCTATCACAACCACCACATCGAGTTCGAGAAGTACGGAGATAAAGTCGGCCTAGAGATACTCTTCGATGAGAGTGATCCTGAATACCTCCAGGCGGAGATAGATACTTACTGGGTGCAGTATGGTGGAGGAGATCCTGCTGCCTGGTGCCGAAGACTTAAGGGAAGGCTACCCCTGCTCCACCTCAAGGATATGGGTGTAAAGGAGGGAAAACAGATCATGACCGAGGTGGGAGAGGGAAACCTGAACTGGGAAGCGATCCTGAACGCGTGCGAAGAAGCCGGTACCCAGTGGTATCTGGTCGAGCAGGATGTGTGCCAGCGGCATCCCTTAGAGAGTTTGAAGATCAGCCTGGAGAATATGAAAAAGATGGGACTTTCATGAGGCTGAAGCAGGACAAGCTGGAAAACAAGTCGAACGTGCTGGTGGTCTCCACTGATCAACAGTGTCCCTTATGAATTGGGGAATTTGGTTTGTCAGAGAGAATGCAAAGCGGGAAAGAGTTGTGATAAAGGGTGAAATACCTCATGAATACTGCTGGAAAATCTGAAATTAATGGGGCAAGGTCTCATTATTCATGAAGGAGCAGAGACATGACATCTCGCGAAAGAGTGCGAAGAGCCGTCCTATTTCAAAGTCCGGATAGAGTCCCAGTCGATCTACCAGAACCTTATGGGACCGACTTCCTTCATGTTGGAGCGGATCCCGATCCCAATTGGCAACCGAGTGTTAACACAGAAACCCGTTGGGAGGACGAATGGGGATGTATATGGGAAAAACTGCCAGGCGATGTAACAATGGGTCAGGTGAAATTCCATCCGTTATCTGATTACTCCCTGTTTAACGATTTTCGTTTTCCTGATTACAAAAATCCCCAGAGATACGAAAGTGCCAAAAAGGCTATTTCTGAAAATAAGGACGAAAAATTTGTCCTCGCTGGGATCCCTTTAAGTCTTATTCATCGCCTGGAATATTTGCGAGGCCATGAGGCGGCCTGGACAGACCCTTATCTTTACCCAGAAGAGCTGGAAAAGTTACTCGATAAGCTTGCAGATATTGCCATTGATAGTATTGACAATTTCGCCCGACTGGGCGTAGATGGGATCTTTTCAGCTGATGACTGGGGACTTCAGGACAGGCCGATGGTTGCACCTGAGGTGTTTCGAAAATTCTTCAAACCCAGATACAAAAGAGTCTATGGTTTCGCCCACCAACATGGAATCCTCACTTTTCTCCATAGTTGTGGATATATTATTGATCTCTTGGAGGATTTTATCGAAGCGGAACTGGATGTAATTCAGATGGACCAACAGGAGAATATGGGGGTTGAAAGGTTGTCAAAACTCTTTGGGGGAAGACTGTGTTTCTGGTGTCCGGTGGATATTCAGAATACCATGATCAAGGGAACAGTGGAGGATGTTAGAAACTACGCAAAGTTTCTCATAGAATCTTTTGGTAAGTTCAATGGGGGCTTTATCGCCAAATGGTATCCAGCGCCTGAGGCAATAGGCCATACCCAGGAAAAGATAGAGGCCATGTCGGAGGCTTTCATCGAATATGGGAGATTAATCTACCAGGGAAAATGTGAAACAGAAACCCCACAAAAATGAAATTGTAGAATCTCTTCTTTATTTTATAGATGACGTTCCTACCAAAAGCTCTGTGTTGTGAACAACCCTATAATTTAAGCCACATCTTAAGAATCGGAAGGAGAGTTGAAAATGAGAGTATTGTACGTGGTATTCGACACTCTGCGAGCCGATCATCTCGGCTGCTACGGATACTTTCGGCCAACTTCCCCCAATGTTGACCGAATGGCATCTGAAGGGGTTCTGTTTTCCAACGCCTACCCCACAGATGTGCCCACTCAACCTTCCTACACAGCAATGTTTTCGGGGCAGAGGGGGATAACCACAGGCGTGGTGTCTCATGCTGATGAGCATCTTTCTGATGATGCTCCGTGGTTTCCCCAACTATTGGCATTTAAGGGGTACACAACTGCTGCTGTTAGTACTCTTTATCACATGAAGAAATGGTTTGCCAGGGGTTTTCAATACTATATGAATCCCGTGGCCGGGGATCGCAAATTGACCCAAAGGGTAACTGCCGATCAGATAAACTCCATGGCCATTCCCTGGCTACGGGCCAACTGGAAAGACGACTTCTTCATGTTTGTTCACTACTGGGATGTGCACACAATATACGCCCCACCAGAGCGCTACCGGAGGCTATACTACCAGGGGAATGAAAAAGATCCGAGTAACCACAGCCTTGATGGGATAAAGGAAAGCATAGCCTATCCCTTCGTTAAAAGGCTCCTAGACGCAATGGGTGAGGGCATTACTGATATCGAATATGTCATCGCCCAGTACGATGCCGAGATTACCTACGCCGACGAAAAGTTTGGTGAGTTGATAGCCACCCTGGAAGAGCTAAATATTCTGGAGGATACCCTGATCATTGTGACTTCGGATCACGGGGAGAGTTTGGGGGAACATAATATCTACTTCGATCACGCGGCAGTGTACGAACCTACAGCTCATGTTCCACTTATTTTCCGTCATCCGGATCTGGCCAGTGGCAAGAGAATTGAAGCCTTGGTGCAACTGATTGATATTGCACCTACAGTACTGGAGTATTTTGAAGTGGATATTCCCGAGGAACTTGAGGGTAAAAGTCTATGGCCTCTGCTCAATGGCGAGCGTACCGAACAATATGATCAGATTTTTACTAATCAGGGACTGTGGCAGGCTACCAGGATGATGAGAACCAAAAGATGGAAACTGATCAAATGCATAGACAATGGGTTCTGGGACCTTCCTTCAACCGAGCTTTACGATCTTCAATCTGACCCGAAGGAACTGCACAATCTTGCCGAGGAGAGAAAAGAAATTGTGGATGAACTGGAACTTAAGCTTCACCGATGGGTGGCCGAACGTTTGGGCAAACGCACCGATCCTCTGAGGAGAATAGCTGAAAAGGGTCTTCCTCCTAAGAAAAGTTTGAAGAGGCTGTTAGAAGAAGAAAAGGGAACCTACGATGAATGGCGGAGGAAGATGGGATGGTAATTGTATTAATATCAGATGCTAAAAACGTAAAACGTGAAAAGTGAAAAGTGAAACGTGAAAAGTGATTGACTATTTAGGAATCACGTTTCACATCTTTGCCATTTTCATTCTTTGATATTTTCCAAAGGCAGATTTGGCGAAAGAAACGGAGGGGTTTAAAATGACAAAACTTGCCATAAACGGTGGGGAACCGGTGAGATGGAAACCCTTTCCGAGGTATCCTATCTTGGGTGAGGAGGAAGTCCAGGCGGCTGTTGAGGTTATAAAGTCCCACAACCTATGCTCTCAGATGGCGGAGGACAGTCAGGTAAAGAAGTTCGAAGAAGAATTCGCCGAATATCTCGGGGCCAGGTTCGCTGTGGCCACGAGTAATGGAACTACAGCCCTCCACACGGCCATGGCTGCAACAGGGGTGGGGGTCGGGGACGAGGTGATAGTTCCGGCCTACACCTTCTTCTCTACCGCTACCAGCGTCTTGATGCAGAACGCCATCCCCATATTCGCAGACATCGAGCCGGAGACTTTAGGACTGGACCCCGAGTCCGTGCGTCGGCGCATCACCCCTCGCACGAAGGCTGTCATCCCCGTCCACATGAACGGATATCCCATGGACATGGACAGAATAATGGAGGTGGCCGGGGAGCACGGCCTCGTGGTGATCGAGGACTGTTCCCACGCCCACGGCGCGGAATACAAGGGGAGAAAGGTTGGCACCATAGGCCACATCAACATCTTCAGCTTCCAGCAAAAGAAGAACCTCTCCTTAGGAGAAGGGGGGATAGTGGTTACGGACAACGAGGAGCTGGCAGAGAAGGCAAGGGCCTTCCGGAGCTTCGGGAGGGTTCCGTTGGCTTACAACTACAGGATGACCGAGCTCCACGCTGCCATAGGCAGGGTCCGGTTGGCCAAGCTGGACGAACAGAACGAGCAGCGCATTCGCAACGCCGAGTATCTTCATCGGGAACTGGAAGGACTTCCGGGCATCAAGCCCCAAAGGCCGAGGGAGGGCACAAAGGCAGTTTACTATAACTATGTCGTCAAGTACTATGAGGAGGAGTTTGGGGTTCCCAGGGACAGGTTCGTAGCCGCTATAGAGGCGGAGGGGATACCGAAAGTGCACTTCTACACACCCGTCTACAGACACCACACCTTCCAGATAAAAGATGCCTACGGTAAGGGTTGTCCCTTTACATGCCCGTATTACACTGCCCCTCCACAGGAAAGGTCCAGATACGAGGACGGCATTTGTCCTGTGGCCGAAGAATACTGCGACAGGAGGAATATAGAGATCAAGATTCATCCTCCCGCCGACCTCAGTGATATGGCTGACATAGCCACTGCCTTCAAGAAGGTGGTAGAGAACATCGACGAGTTTTTGTAGAGATGTTTGAAAACTTAGATGCGACGGGGCAGGGTACCGAGGAAGAACTGCGGCGAGAGATGTCCGGGCAGATAGCTACTGGCAGGAGGAACAAGGGGAGGTTCGTCATGAGCTTGGGGAGCCTCGTCACTTCGGGGACACCCGTAGGGAAGGTAAGGCTTTACTGCGAACTCGTGCACGAGCTCGGGAGGTACGGATGAAGATAGCGATCGTATCCGACGAGATAAGCTCCGACTTTTCCACTGCGGTGGAGATTGGCACGGATTGGGGCATAAGGGCCTTCGAGATAAGAGGGCTTTGCTCAGGAAGGGTCCCTTACGTATCCCAAAGGGACATAGAGAGGGTGCTCCAGGTTAAGGAAGAATTCGGGATAGAGATAAGTGCGATTTCTCCCGGTGCGTTCAAGGTGCCAGTGGACTCGGCCGAGGCCGAAAGACATCTGGAGGATATGCTTCCGAGGACGTATGAGCTCGCACGCAGGCTGGGAAGTGGGCTTGTAATAATCTTCGGTTTCCACAAGCCAAAGGGGAGCCAGGGGAAGTATCCTTCCAGGGTAGTAGAGCTGCTCAGGAAGGCTGCCGAGGATGCCTCGCGGGAAGGGATACTGCTTGCACTGGAGAACGAGCCAGGCTGCTGGGTCGATACCGGGAGGGCGGCTGCAGAGATAGTTAAGAAAATCGGCCATCCAAAGCTGCGCCTGAACTGGGACCCCTGCAACTCCCTGAGCTCAGGAGGGAACCCCTACCCCGAGGAGTACGAGGAACTTAAGGACTTGATGGCCCACCTCCACATCAAGGACCTCAGGGATGGGAGGTACGTTCCAGCAGGAGAGGGGGATGTGGACTGGAGGGGACAGCTTGAGGCTCTCATAAGGGATGGATTCGACGGGTACTACACCGTAGAGACGCATTACAGTCCTAAGGTTAAAGCGTCGAAGAGGTGCCTTGAGAACCTGAGGAGGATGGTGCTCGAGGTGATATGAGGGGCATAAGGCTTCGGACGCGGTTGAGGTTCCGAGATGATTCACAAGGCTCATGGATGTGAGCGGAATAAAGGAAAAGTTACGATCGTGTCACATACATTTTCTGAGGGAGCTGAGAAGGGAAAGGCTTGGAAGGATTAAGAAAACTTCCCAAGAAGGTCCACATAGCTTCCAACTTCGTTCAACACTCCCTAAAATCCTCGTTCACAACCCGGCTAAGGAGGTTTAGATGTCTACTGAAGGACGGCTTTTCTTTACAGTTCAGGATGTAGAACGCCTGCGTTCTAATACCCGCGATTCCAGATTCCGTCCTCTGTGGGCGGAAGTTTTAAAAAATGCGAATAAAGACCCTCGGGAAGATCCCGGTGCGAAGGAAAATCGGGTTTTACCCTGGGCCCAGCACCTGTTATACTTAGTTCTGGCCTATCTGGTGGAAAGGGACGACAAATATAGCCAGGTGGGGAAGGAGCTTCTGCTGGAGCTGACACGTTCCGATACCTGGATGGAGCTCTTCCACAAGCAGCAGCATCCTACCATGGTTTCAGATCTGGATACCGCAGGAATCGTCGTTAATTCCGTTTTGGCTTACGAGGCCTTTGCCCAAGTTTTGACTACCGACGAGAGAAAACAGATTGAAGCTGGCTTTCTAACCAAGGCGATCGAGCCGATCCTCAGCGACACCGAAAGGGGCATCTGGTGGACTAAGGCTTACAACAGCAACTGGTGCGGCGTTATGTACTCAGCCCTGGGATTGGCTGCCCTCTACCTGAAGTCTTATGAAAAGGGGACTGAGGCTCTGAAATTGGCCACAGATAAGGACAAAAAGGTGCTGGACGCCACCGGTCCCCAGGGCGAAGGTGTGGAGGGAGTCAGCTACTGGCTCTATAATTTCAGCAATGTGGCTCTCTTCGCCGAAGCCTTAGAACGTAGTGGTCAAAAGGATCTCAAATCTCACCCTTTCTGGCAAAAAGCCCTGGACTTCCCACTTTTTTTCCTCATGCCAGATATCAAAGGATGGGCTCCCTTTTCCGATACCCCCTATATCGGCTTCGGCAAAGAGCATTTCTTCTACTGGCTGGCAGGACATCTTTGGGATCAAGGTGAAGAGGATCGCTCCCAGCAGGCTCAGTGGTTGGGAGACGCGATCACAGAGGAGCGCCAGGCCAAAGCCGGGCCGATGAATCTGCTTTGGCGACGCGATGAGATAGAACCTCATCCTCCGGAAGAAAAACCGGTCCACAAGTTCTTTCCCCTCATTCATACTGCAGCCCTGAGAACGGGTTGGAATAGAAAAGACAGTCTCTTCGTCTTCAAGGGTGGGTCCGCCGACTCCCCTCACCGCCACCTGGACCTGGCTAGTGTGAGCCTGGCGATCGGGGAAGACCGGCTTCTGGCAGATCCAGGCAAAGGGGAATACAGCTTCCGCTATTGGACTAACATCACGCCTTCAATTTCTACCCTCTGGCACAACACCTTAGTGGTCGATGGTTCCAACCAGCAGGACCCCTATACCTTTTTCGGCGACGAGAACAGGCGCCAAGAGGTCCTATCGGCTTGTCGGGTGGAGGAGTTTCTCCAAACCGATTTTGCTGTTCTGCTCTCAGCCGATGCCACCAGTGCCTATTCTGACCAGCTTCGACGCTTCCGACGGCATGTGTTCTGGCTCTGTGAAAAGGAGGCTTCATCTCCTTCGCTTATCGTCCTTATGGACGATATCAAGGCCAAGGACATGAACATAAAGCGAGATTTCGCTTTGCACTATCATACCCCTTGCGATGTGGAGATTCTCGATCAAAGAGGGACGGCCTTAATACGGGGTAAAGAGGCCGAGCTTCAACTTCAGGTTCTGGCTTCCAGCGATTGCTTCCTGGAAGCTTCTGAGCCGACGCAAATCGGTGGGACTTGCCTGCGGCGACTAACCGTCCACGCCTATTGGATCCTTCGCCATCCGGACCTGGAAGAGACTTCCAAGGTACAATTTGTAACCCTCCTGATACCCTTTGTCCCGGGAGAGGATAGAGCAAATATCTCGACGCACAAGGAACCCGATTTGGTGGCAGCACAGGTTAAAAGAAGGGATAAGATAAGCACCTTGCTTTTTCCTCGGCTGTGGACTGGTCGGAAGTTCAAGGCCTTCGGAATCACTACTGATGCCCAAGCTTGTCTGGTCTGTCAGGATCGTCAGGGGCTAAAAGCCTTTCTGCTTTTGAAGGGGAGAGAGGTGGTGGTTGATGGCAAGAAGGTATTTTCGTCAAGGCAACAGCAAAATTACTGTTGGGTTAAGAAAGAAGGGATTTAAAATGGCAAAGCTTGCAATAAATGGCGGGAAGCCAGTTGTAAAACACCCTTTGGACAAGAGCTGGCCCATATTTGATGAAAGGGAAGAGAAAGCGCTTCTGGAGGTATTGCACAGTAGACACTGGTGGAGAGGCGGAGTTGAGCCTTCTCAGTCCAAGGTCTCCCAATTTGAGAACAAGTTTGCCTCTTATTGTCAGGCGAAACACGGAATTGCAATTACTAATGGTACCCAAGCTCTTGAGTGTGCTCTGAAAGCTGCCGGGGTCGAGGCAGGCGATGAGGTGATTGTACCTGCTTTGACATTTGTGGCTACTGCTACCTCTGTGGCCTTGGTGAACGCCATCCCCATATTTGCCGATGTTGATCCTGAAACTTACAACATCAGCCCCCAGGCCATAGAAGATGCGATAACCGAGAGGACGAGAGCGATAATCCCGGTGCACAATGGGGGATATCCCTGCGATATGGATGCCATCACTCAGATAGCGAAAAAACACGACTTGGTAGTGATAGAAGATTGTGCTCACGCTCATGGCTCGGAGTGGAAGGGGAGAAAATGCGGTTCTCTGGGACACCTGAGTACCTTCAGCTTCCAACAGTTTAAGGTCATGACCTGCGGCGAAGGCGGCATAGTTCTCACCTCTGACGAGGAGCTGGCGGAAAAAGCATATTCGTTTATGCACATAGGCAGGATGCCAGGGAGACCCTTCTACGAGTTTCATCGTCTTGCTTCAAACCTGCGACTGACCGAGTTTCAGGCTGCCATCTTGCTTTGTCAACTAGAGAGGCTCGACGAACAAATAGAAAGAAGGGAAGAGAATATCAAATACTTGGGCGAAGGATTGAAGCAGATAGACGGGGTGGAACCCCTGAATAGGGACGAGAGGGTTACCAGGTGGAGCTTCTACTACTGGAATTTTAAATACAGGGAAGAGGAGTTCGACGGGATACCCAGAGACAAATTTATAGAAGCCTTAAAGGCCGAGGGAGTCCCCATAGGAGTTGGGGCACATGGTGAGCCTATCTATCGCAACCCCCTTTTCCAGAATATGAACTTTGGCCGAACTGGATGTCCGATAAAATGTCCGTTTTATGGAAAAGGAATAGATTACCGGAAGACCTTCTGTCCCGAGGCCGAGAGGATATACCAGAAGGAGGCTTTGAGTTTGCCCCACGCGATTTTCCTTGGGGGAAAAGAGGATATGGATTTAATACTGGATGCGATACGGAAGGTAAGGGAGAACACCGAAAAGTTGCGAAAATAATTTTCACCCCTAGAATAACGACAAAGGAAGACTTTTGCCATGGCAATCTTACTCATCGGTTACGATGTGGAAGTGTGTGATCCTGCATCTGAGGTTACAAAAGCCTTTCTGCAGATAGCACCTCCCTTGCATGCAGAGTTAGGAGCGCCCTGTTCGTTCTTCATCTGCGGTAAGACGTTGGAGAACAATGTAAAAGAGTTTCAGCAAGTCAGAGAGAAATGGGATCAGCTTATCGACTTCGAGCAGCATACCTATTCCCATGTGCCGTTGAAGACCGTGGTGCGCGATGATGGGGAAAGCCTGAGTCTAATCAAAGGTGGAACCTTAGAGGAGATACGAACAGAGGTGGAGCGCACCAGCGAACTGTTGCAGCGGCACCTGGGAGTGGATTGCATCGGCCTGACCGGGCCCTGGGGTTATTATCGGGGCCTGATGGACAGGCCCGACATCCTGGAGATCCTCTACCAGTTAGGAATCCGCTTCACCCGCACTTACGCTCGCAATGAGAAGGACTATCAACCAGTGCCTTTTGAAGTTCAGCCCTTCTGGTACGAACTTCAAGGCTTTCCGGAGATACTGGAATGTCCCATCCAGTGGTGGCAGGATTGTCTCTGGCGAAGGGTTCACGGATGGGAGAATGAAGAAGAATATTTGAAACAGTTGCGAAGCAACATCGATTATATTGCGCAACATGACCTGGTGTGGGGTTATGTACAGCACGATTGGTCGAGCCTCAAAGAGGACCCGGATATGAGTATTATCCGCAACCTGATCGAATACGCCGACCAAAGGGGCATCCGATTGATGTCCTATCGACAGTATTATCAGGAGGCGCTCCGGATGCGTCCGCAGATTTCATCGTAATCGAGAAAGAGCCGCGGCGGGTTCTCCGGATGACATCGATGCTGGAAACCCTCCAGGCTTGATCTTTATTATAAAAGCGAGTACCTGATAAAGAACCATAAGCTTTTATTACAAACTCTAAGGAGAACAGAATGGAAAGGCCGAACATCGTTGAGATCATTTGGCACGACCTTGGGGACTGGCTCTCCTGCTACAAGGATGACCCCATCCCCTCCTGCTCGCTCGATGCTATGGCCGAGGAGGGTGTGGTCTTCGACAACTGTTTTTGCACTGCCCCCCAATGCTCGCCCAGCCGCTCCAGCATCATGACCGGGCGATACCCCCATTCCAACGGGATGATGGGTCTAGCGCACAGAGGTTGGGGGTACAATAAGGGCGAAAAAGATTTGCCTCACCTGCTAACCCAAGTGGGATATTGCACCTATCTTTTCGGCCATCAGCATGAATACAACTACGAGGATGAAGCCAAGATGGCCCAGATGGGCTACCAGCACATCTATTGCCAAACATCGCTATGTCAGCAGGCATGCCACCAGGTCGCTGAGATGGCCTGCCGGTTCTTCGAGGAGGAGGCCCGTCACAGCCAACCCTTCTTTGTTTCCATTGGCTTTACCGAAGTGCACCGCAACTATGGCACGCAATACGATCCGGACATTTTGGACAAAATCACAGTCCCGGGCTTCCTTCCCGACCTTGAGATCGTCCGTAAAGACATTGCTACCTTCTACCAGACCATAAAGGAGGCAGACGAGGCCACAAGTCGGATCCTTAAAGCCATAAAGAAAAGTGGGGTTGAGGAGAACACCCTGGTCTTTTTCACCACCGATCATGGCCCCGAATTCCCCAGGGCTAAGATGACGCTCTACGATCCAGGGATCAAAGTGGCTCTCATTATGAAATATCCCGAGAGCCTAAAGCCGGGAAGAAGGGTGAAAGAGCTGATCAGCAACGTGGATATTTTCCCCACGATCTTGGAAGCCATTGGGATTCCTATCCCGGAGAACGTCCAAGGCAGGAGCTTCTGGTCTTTACTCTTGGGAGGGGAGTACGAGCCCCGACAGCAGATCTATGCGGAGCTCACTTGGCAGCCCCTCTATGACCCTATGCGGGCCGTCCGCACTCGGCGCTACAAATACATCAGGAACTTCCAACCGGGCTGGCCCATTCTTATGGGAGGCCCTCCGGCCCAGCGCTACGGAGCGGAGGTGATCGAGAAGTTCTACAGCTACCCCCGTCCTGAAGAAGAGCTTTACGACCTGGAGGCAGATCCCTGGGAGAGAGATAACTTAGCGGGGAAGGAAGAATATCAGGAGGTTCGAGCCAAGCTTCGTGACTGCTTGGCGAGCTTCCTTGAGGAAACAGACGATCCCCTCCTGAAAGGCCCTATTCTTCATCCGGGAAGAAAGGGATATGAGTGCTTTTGGGCGAAGAAGGGTGATAAGTTTAGGTTAGAGATAACCAGAGACTTCGAGGAGTATCCGATTTAACTTCGAAGATGGCCGTGCCGTCCACAATTTGCCCTTGAGATGGGAGAGAGCAAGCTATGATCCAAGATCAGGGACAGCTGAGCAATTGAGGTTAACTTTATGATTCCCTTTCAGCTCCTCATAAAACCGGCCGGACCCGATTGTAATCTTCAGTGCACCTACTGCTTCTACCGGCGAGTGAACAAACTTTTTCCCTCAGGCCCGATCCATCGCATGAAAAGGAAAGTGCTGGAGGAGATGGTGCAGCAATATCTATCCTTCAGATTTCCAGTCTCCTGCTTCTCCTGGCAGGGAGGGGAACCGACACTCTGTGGGCTGGATTTCTTCCGGGAGGCAGTGAGACTTCAGATGAAGCATGGTCGCGGGGGACAGATGGTCAGCAACGCCTTTCAGACCAATGGGATTCTCCTGAACAAGGACTGGTGCAGTTTTTTTAATCAGTACAAGTTTCTGGTAGGCCTGAGCTTGGACGGGCCAAGGTGCCTGCACGATTTCTATCGTAAAGGAAATGGCAGGGGGTCCTGGGAGGATGTCATGAGGGCGGCGAGGTTGCTCTCGGACTATAAGGTCGAATTCAACATCCTGGCTCTGGTGACCCGGAAAAGCGAAACCAGAGCCAGGGAGATATTCTACTGGTTCCTTGATCATGGCTTCCGCTACCTCCAGTTCATCCCCTGCCTGGAAAGGCTTCCGCGGGGAGGACTGGCTCCCTTTTCGACCACAGCTGAAGGTTACGGTGATTTCCTCTGCCAGCTTTTCGACCTCTGGTGGGAAAACCGAGATCAGGGGGTATCCATACGCCTCTTCGACACTTTGCTGGAGCGCCTCGTTTATGGCCGGCCCACCCTCTGTATTTTCTCTCCAGTTTGCCAGAGCTATCTTGTTGTGGAACACGACGGCAGTGTGTATCCTTGTGATTTCTTCGTGAGGAAGGATACACGTCTTGGTAACCTTATGGAGAAGCCCCTGGATGAACTTTTCCGTTCACCGGCTTACAAGGATTTTGGCAAAAGAAAGTCTATGCTTACCGATGAGTGCCGTGCCTGCCAGTGGCTTTCCTTCTGCTGGGGAGGTTGTCAAAAAGATAGGGTTGATGGCCGGGGAAAGACCTCTGCAAGGACGTTTTTCTGCAGTTCTTATCGGCAGCTCTTTTCCCATGCGATGCCGAGGCTTAAAAGACTGGCAAAAGAGGCTACAGAGAGGCTACTTTCTGTTTAAGATTGGTGTTCCTGAAGATTTTCACCCTCAGAAAGGAGGAAGTATGACTATAGAAAAAAGGAAATTGGGAGTCTGTGTGGTGGGCTTAGGTATAGGTTATGCCCACGCGAGAAGCTACAGCAAGATGGAGGATATCAACCTCTATGTCTGTGATATCGACCAGACCAAGGTGGAACGTGCCAAGGGAGAGCTTAGGGTAAAGGGGGTGTTTAAGAACATCGACGAGGCATTGAACTCCCCGAAGATAGACGCCATAGATGCTGCACTTCCCCATGATATGCATAGAAACGTAGCTGTGAAGGCAGCGGAAGCGGGGAAGCACATTATGATCGAGAAACCCCTCGCGCGAAACCTTGTCGAAGCCGACGAGATGATCGAAGCAGCGGAGAAAGCAGGAATAAAGCTTATGGTGGCCGAATGGCAAAGATTCGCGCCCAGCATCATAAAGGCGCGCCAGTTCATCGAAGAAGGCCTCCTGGGCAAAGTGTTTCTTGTGTCTGTACGCCAACTTGATTTTGCCAGAATAAGTGGTTGGCGGTTAAATAAGGAAAAGGCAGGTGGGGGAAACCTCATTGATTCAGGTATCCATGCGGTCAATGCTCTCCGTGTTTTAGGGGCGGCAGATGTCGAACTCGTCTTTTCACAGAGCACTCGATTTGTTCTGACGGAAATGGAGGGCGAAGATACATCCGTGACCATCGTCCGGTTTAAGAATGGTATAGTAGGCAATCTGATCACAAGCTGGGGCATTCCCACTCCTGGTCCACAAGCATACTTCACCGTCTATGGTACAGACGGATGCCTCTGGGAACAATTGGGTAGTAATGGAGGATTGTATCTTAAGTCATCCAAATTACTGGAAGCCAGTAAAGAGCCTATAAAGGTGGATATTCCCAAGGTAAGCGGATTCGATGCGGAGTGTCGCCACTTTGTTGAATGCATTCTTGAGGATAAGGAACCGATCACCGGTCCCAGGGAGGCAAGAGCGGATTTGGAATTGGTAGTGGCTGCCTATAGATCGGCTGAGACAGGTATGACGGTGAGACTACCCCTGGAGAGATAGATTATCGCGGGAACAACCTCCCGCAGGTTGCCAACCTGCGGGAGGTTCAGGGCAAATGTTGGAAATCGGCGTAGACGACTATAACTATAGGGGGAGGGGCTCATGAACACCAGAGAGCGATTTTTGCAAACGATGCACTCTGGAACTCCTGATCGGATTCCCTATTTTGAGTTGGGCCCATGGCCATCCACTGTTGAACGGTGGTATGAAGAGGGACTGCCAAGGGAGATTCCCCAAGGCCGCCGCGTGCTTGATTTCCTTGGTTTTGAGGATTTGTGGGAGGATGTCGGCGTTAACTTTGGTATGTTGCCACCTTTCAAAGAAAAGGTTATTGAAGAGAAAGGAGATCGGAGGGTTATCTTAGATTCCGATGGGATTCAGAAGGAGATTCTCACCACAAGGTCAGAAACCTCTATGCCCCACTTCATAAAGTTTCCTGTCGAGACCCGCAAGGACTTCGAGGATATTAAGAATCGGTACAATCCAGATTCTCCGTGGCGATATCCCCGTTGGTGGAAAGATAAGGTCCGGTGCTGGAAAGAACGGGACTATCCTCTGAAGATCGGAGGGTTTGGATTTTTCTGGACCTTGAGAGATTGGATGGGTTTTGAGAGGACATTAACCCTGTTTTGCGACGATCCCGGGTTAGTCCACGAGATGCTGGAGTTTCTGGCGGACTTTTATGTAGGGACAATGGAAAAGGCCCTTCAAGAGGTGGATATTGACTGGGCCTACATACCGGAGGATATGGCATTCAAAACGGCATCGATGATCTCCCCGGCTATGTTCCGGGAGTTCCTTATGCCGGTCTACAGGAAAGTTACAGATATACTCCACAAATACGGTGTTGACATTATATTCGTGGACAGCGATGGGAACGTCAATGAATTGATTCCCCTGTGGTTGGAAGTAGGCGTGAACGGCGTTTTACCCCTAGAAGTAGCGGCAGGAATGGATCCTGTGGCCTTACGAAAAAGATATGGCCAGGACCTTCTGATGATGGGAGGCATCGACAAGAGGGTTCTGGCAAAGGACAAAAAGGCGATTGAGAAAGAGGTGTTCTCCAAAGTTCCCTTTCTAATTGAACAAGGAGGATACGTCCCAATGGTGGATCATACCGTGCCCCCGGATGTTCCTTTTGAAAATTTCCTTTACTACCGGGAGTTGATCAAGAAAATTGTGGAAGGGTAGTTTCGGTGTTCCTTCTAGAAATACTAGACTTCAGTTTTTGAACCATATTCAACGATATCAAAGAGGAGGCTAAATGATGTTTGGAGGGAGAAAGATGGAGATTGGGATCTCCACCTACCTGTATCACGACGCAGACCTTCTAAAAGGTCTGGAGAAACTCAGCTCTCTGGGTTATAGATTTATAGAGATCAATCCCCACCGTTCGTCGTATCTATCCTCCAAGAAAGATGTGGCTGAGGTAGCCAAATATGCGGACTCATTAGGGCTCACGGTCAATTCAATACACCTCGGCAATTGTCCTAACGATATCGGGAGTTCGGATCCAAAGGAGAGGCAGAAGGGAATAGAATGGATAGAGAGAAATCTGGATCTTTGCCAGGTTTTCCAACCTAAATATTTGGGGATACATCGACCCGGGCTTTGGGAAGATCTCTCTGATCCTGAGCACTTCAAGAAGGTCACTGGGTGGGCCATAGAGTCTCTCACAGAGGTAGCCAAGTTTTCGCGGGAGAGAGGATTGAAGCTGGAGGTGGAGACCTCAGGAGGATATTGTGATGTGAATGCTATCAGGGAGATCATTGCTCCATTTCCAAAGGACGAGGTGGGAATCTTGGTGGATGTGGGACATTGCTGGAGATCAAGAGGAGGAACAGGGGATCCGGCTCTTAAAATCAGGGAGGCAGACGATCGTCTATTCGGGGTGCATATCCATGATAACCACCGGACTGAGGATGAACACCTCGTCCCCGGAGAAGGCACGATAGACTGGCGCAGTGTACTTGAGGCGCTAAAAGATGTTGGCTATGAGGATATTTTCACGCTCGAGTGCGCTAATTCAACAACAACCCAGGATAGAGATACCATAGCATTTCTGGCGAAACAGGCGGCCGAGAAGCTGCTGGCCGCTTATGGGTAACAGCAGGAGAGAAATATGACCTATAAGGACACACCTACTTGCGAAGCTTCGCCTCCCTGGCCGGGCAGGCAAACCGACGAGGTACGAAACCTCTAAGGAAATCCGAATTTCGAATTTCAAACCAGCAGGACTTATCTTCAACGCAAAAAGTTGACATAAATTTTCAAATCTTAGCTCATGTAGATGTCCAGACCTCCATTCCTTTACTTCAATGCCGCTGAGGTGGAGGGCCTCCGGCAGCGGATTGATACCGAGCCCGAGTACCATAAAGGGTTCGAGATCATCCATAAGAAGGCCGATAGGGCTCTCGAGACCCCTTTGGTCTCGGAAGCGTCCTGTGGTGAGAGACCCGGGCAGCACGCGGATTATGGAGCCGCTGTTACGAGTGTTAAGCAAGTAGAGAGCCTTGGCTTTGTCTACCAGATTACAGGCGATGCTCGCTACGCTGAGCGCGCACGGGATATCCTGTTGCATTATGCTGCCTTTGAGCGATGGCTCGGCCCGGCGTTTGGCACCTGGACACCTCCCTGGCATGCGGCGTTGGAGACGGCGGAGTTTTGTCTATCCTATGCTCTGGGATACGACTGGGTATACGATGTTCTCAGCAGACAAGAGCGCAGCATAATAGCCAATGCGTTGGCACAGAAGGGTATCCAGCCCATACTGGCCGACTGGCTGAATCCGGCTACTCGCATCCACGCCCTGGACAGCATGGGGCACAACTGGTGGAGTGCGTGTGTCGGTGGCGCGGGTGTTGGCGCGCTGGCCCTGATCGGCGATGATCCACGGGCCGAGGGATGGGCTCGTATGATGGCCGATGCATACCCGACTTTTTTCAACTACCGGGGCAACGCTTTCTTCAACAAGCCGTCCACCTTCGGGGGCGATGGGGGTTTCTACGAGAGTCTGTCCTACGGCCTCTATACGCTACACGGCTTCTTCCACTTTGCCGACGCAGGCCATTTCACCTTGTATGCATCCGGACAACCGTTAGTCATGGATCCCGGCACATATAGCTACGACTCTCCCGAATATCGGGACTACTATACTCTTAGCATTGCTCATAACGTTGTTCTACTTGATGGTCGAGGACAACCGTATGAGCAGATCTATCACGGGGCCCGACATCGTGGACGGCTGGATCACCTGATAGATACCCCCTCATATAAGACCGTGGTGGCCGATGGCAGTGGTCCCTTCGCCCAACTGTATGTTCGCTACTTTCGTCATTTCATTCTATTAGAGGACGGGACGGTCGTGCTGATTGACGATCTATTGAGCTATCGGGGTGCCGCCTATCACATCCGACGCAGTAAAGAGCTTTTGAA
>CAZQSC010000030.1:0-17559 GCA_964595705.1 uncultured bacterium
AAAAAGTCCAAAATTCTCCCTCTCCCTTGGAGGGAGAGGGTCGGGGTGAGGGTGAAAGTCTTGATGTTTCAAGGAGTCTTTCTTCCCCCTCCCCTTTCTCCCCTCCCCCAGGGGAGGGGAGATACCACTTCTTACGAGAGCATCCTACTTGAGTGTACCAGTAGTACTTTTCAGAAATATACAGCTTAAAACCCTATCTGTCAACAAAAATCATTCGGAAAAAGCAATCCTACACTGTTGTCTTGGTGTTGGCAGTGAACTCAGATTAACCTGTCTCCCTTTTGGGAAAAATGTCGCTTAGTATCGTGTAGGAAAAGAACAAACGGGATAGGAATTATAAAATGGGAGGCTGCAAAAACATCTGTCCCCGGGGCAGTAGAGCATACCCTGGCAGGCCCGGCAGGAGTCGAACCCGCACCCTCCGGATTTGGAGTCCGGTGCTCTGGCCAGTTGAGCTACGGGCCTACCTATAGGTGTTTTGCAGCTTTCCTTAACTACACCTTAGGTAGATCCTTGAGGGCTTCCTTTATCTTCTCCTCAGGATAGGTGTAGTCTTTGAGTTTGCCAGCAAAATAGGCCTCATAGGCCGCTAAGTCGAAGTGGCCGTGTCCACTGTTGTTGAAAACAATGGTCTTGGCCTCTCCTGACTCCTTACACTTCAGTGCCTCGTCCATCACCACCTTAACGGCGTGAGCAGTCTCGGGCGCAACTATAATGCCTTCTGTCCGGGCAAAACTGATGGCTGCCTCAAAGACGGCCATCTGATGAAGGGCCACTGCCTCGATAATCTTATGATTGTAGAGGGCACAGATAATGGGAGCCATACCGTGATAACGCAGTCCTCCAGCGTGAATAGGAGGCGGAACAAAAGTATGCCCCAAGGTATACATCTTCAGCAGCGGTGTGAGTCCGGCCTCGTCCCCAAAGTCATAGGTATAGGGTGCCTTAGTTAGAGTAGGACAAGCCTGGGGCTCTGCACAGATAATCCTTAAGGGCTTGCCATCCAGTTTGTCTTTAACAAAGGGCAGAAAGAAACCGGCAAAGTTGCTGCCCCCACCGATACATCCCACCAGAATGTCGGGGTAGTCACCGGCTATCTCTAACTGTTTCTTCACCTCCAATCCGATGACTGTCTGATGCAGCAGCACATGGTTAAGCACGCTGCCTAAGGAATATTTAGTGTCATCGTGAGTGGCAGCGTCCTCCACTGCTTCACTGATGGCGATGCCCAGGGAGCCTGGGGTATCAGGGTCCTGGGCCAAGACCGCCTGTCCCGCCTTGGTATCCGGACTGGGACTGGGTACACACTTAGCACCCCAGGTCTCCATCATGATGCGCCGATAAGGCTTCTGCTCATAGCTCACCCTGACCATATAAACCTTACACTCTATGCCGAAAAGGTTACAGCCAAAGGCTAAAGCGCTACCCCATTGTCCCGCACCCGTCTCCGTGGTTATGCGTTTGACCCCTTCTTGCTTGTTAAAGTAAGCCTGGGCCACCGCAGTGTTCGGCTTGTGGCTGCCCGGAGGACTTACCCCTTCCCACTTATAATAGATCTTAGCAGGGGTATCCAGCGCCTTCTCCCAACGCCTGGCCCGGTACAATGGGGTCGGCCTCCAAAGCCGATAGACATCTTGCACCTCCTCAGGGATGTCTATCCAGCGCTCGGGGCTCATCTCCTGCTTGATCAACTCCATGGGAAATATGGGAGCTAAGTCATCAGGTCCCACTGGTTTTCCAGTGGCAGGATGAAGCACCGGCGGCATCTGAAAAGGCAGGTCCGCCAGAATGTTATACCACTGAGTGGGTATCTGTTTCTCATCCAAAAGAATCTTAGTCGCTTGCACTGTCTCCTCCTTTCTAAGGATTAAATTGGCACCTTAATTCTATGATGAGAAAATCCAAAGCCAAAATACCAAGGAAGATTCAAATGTCAAAGATCAATAATGAGGGAATTCTACTTTTGACATCCGGATTTTGGCATTTGACCCTTCCCGATGAGACTTGGTTTTGATTTTCTCTCTTCCACTTTTCATCTTACTCCTCTTTCTCGATCTTTCCGTATCACTCGCACCTCCTTTCCTTCATGGCGGGGCAGGGTTCCTGGAGAGAAAACATCGCCTTTAGGGCTGAACCCTAATACCTCTTTAAGGCGTTTCTCCACCATAAACCCGGTTACCCCTTCGTCGGCCTCCACATTTATGCGCACATCCTTTATCCCGTTGATATCCTCGATGATAATCTGGTAGTGGTTTCGTACACCAGGAATAGAGAGCAGAGCCTCCTCCACCTGTCGGGGGTAAAAGTTAACCCCTTTGATGATGATCATATCGTCTGTTCTTCCCGTAATAGGTTCAATGCGCAGGTGGGTGCGACCACATTCGCATCTGTGACGGGAGAGCACACGAGATATATCTCCGGTGCGAAAACGGATAACTGGCAGGGCCTTTCGGGTCAAGGAGGTGAAGACTATCTCTCCCTTTTCTCCGTCATCAAGCACCTGACCGCTATCTGGGTCAATAACTTCTACTATATATTGGTCTTCCCACACATGGATGCCGCAGTGGAAGGGACAGTCCATCCCGGTGGTTCCCACACCTCCGGTTTCAGTCAGGCCATAGATGTCGAACACCTCAATCCCCAGACCATTCTGGAGTTTCTCCTTCATAGCATCGGAGAAGGTCTCAGCGCCGAACATACCCACTTTAAGGTAAGGCAACTCTCCCCTCTCCTCTTCCAGCACCTCCATTATTCTTACTCCATATGAGACCACTCCCATAAGGGCGTAAACCTGAAAGTCGTTCAGCAGGCGGATCTGTCTGGGGGTATTGCCGGCCCCGGTGGGGATTACAAAAAGCCCTGCCTTCCTGGCCCCGTGGTAAAAGCCAAACCCTCCATTGAAAAGCCCAAAGGAGGGGGTAATCTGGATCGTCTTGCCCTCCTCGATTCCCGCCATCCGATAACACCTGGCCATACACTCCGCCCACTGGTCTATGTCTTCTTGGGTGTAAGGCATCACCACCGGAGTCCCGGTGGAGCCAGAGCTCATATGGATCTCCCGCAGTTGCTCTTTGGGCACACACGACATACTTAAGGGATAATGCCTTCGCAGATCTTCCTTGGTGGTGAACGGCAGGTATCTTAAATCCTCACAGCTTTTCACCTCTTCAGGGTGAACCAAGGCCTGGTCAAACTTCTCCCTGTAGATGGGATTATTTTCGTATACATATTTGACGACAGCCCTCAAATGCTTGTTCTGAAGGTCCACGAGACGATCCCTGCAGATTGTCTCTACCTCTTCATTCCAGAACAGACTCATTTGATCTTCCTCCCTTCAGCAAGAATTTTCTCGTTAACTTCTACAGTAGTTTCTGATCAACGGGCAGGATAGGAACGCTTCTCTGCTTACTCTGTTTAACACCTTATGAAAAACTATTTACTCTGCTACCAGTAAAGTTCCTCACCTGAAGCACCAACTGCTCCAGTTTTCTCCTGTCCTTTTTGCCGGGCCGTATTTCTACCCCGCTGCTTATATCCACCGCATAAGGCCTTACCTGCTGGATTGCTGCCTCTATATTTTCTGGATTCAGCCCCCCGGCCAGGATTATTCGACCGTATCGCTTTGCTCTTTTGGCAATCTCCCAGTCGAAACTCTCACCGGTACCCCCATATATACCTTTTACATAAGTATCCAACAGGTAAGCGTCAACCTTATAGGCTCCTACCTGTTCTAAATTAAAGTTGGAAGCTATTCTGAAAGCCTTGATAACCTTTCTCTCCAATTTCTGGCAATACTCTGGTGGTTCTTGGCCGTGAAGTTGCACGATGTCAATCCCTGTGAGCTCGATTATCTCATTGACTCTGGCGGTTGTTTCATTGACGAACACACCCACTTTAGTCAGAAAGGGAGGCAACAGTTGGATGATCTTGTGGGCCTCCTTCGGCTCGATGTACCGGGGACTTTTGGAATAGAAGACGAATCCCAATGCGTCGACACCCAAATCAGTAGCAAAGAGGGCATCCTCTGGATTGGTTATCCCGCAGATTTTTATCCTCACCATAAGTAGTCTAACGAAATCTCCAACCTCAAAACAACAAGGCTTTGAGCTGGATGTTCAATAATTATTACTACCAGATTTCCCCAGTAATTCCCTGAGCTTGCTCCCTATGTCTGATTCTCTCATTAAGGCCTCACCGACTAATACTGCATTAACACCCGCTCGCTTTAACCTCAGCACATCCTCTCTGGTGCTAATTCCGCTTTCGCTGACCACTATCTTCTCCTCCGGAACCGAATCCAGCAGGGCAAATGTTGCAGTCAAATCCACCTTAAGAGTTTTTAAATTCCGGTTGTTGATTCCAATGACCTCTGCCCCAGCCAACAGAGCCTTTTGGAGATCCTCTGGAGAGTGAACCTCTACCAAGGTTGCTAAACCAAGTTCCGTAGCAATTCCCAGATAGTCCTTGAGTTGTCGAGTAGAGAGCAGGGACACGATCAACAGCACAGCGTCAGCACCGTGGAGCCTGGCTTCATAAATCTGGTACTCGTCGATGATGAAGTCCTTGCGCAAAAGGGGAAGGCGGGAAATCTTTCGGACCTGTTGGAGGTTTTGGATGCTGGCCTGAAAATATTTCTCTTCAGTTAAGACCGAAATCGCAGTGGCACCATTTTCTTCGTAGATTCTGGCAATTTGAGCAGGATCAAAATCATCCCGGATTAATCCCTTAGATGGAGATGCTTTCTTGATTTCAGCAATGAGCGCTATATCTTTGGAATCGGTTAAGGCTCCGACAAAATCCCTTGGCGGAGGCAGATCCCTGATGGCCGATCTCAGAGATGCAAAACAGATTCGCTGCTTTGCCGCCTCTACCGACTTCCTTTTGCTCTGTACAATCTCTTCAAGCATGGGACATACACTTCACGAGGTGAATCGGGACTCCAGGAATAAATTCGTGGGTTGCTGGAGGGTGAAATTCCGAATCTCAATTAGCCACAATTTAGAGATTACTAAGCCTTCTTAACTGTTCCAACTTCTCCAGAGCCCTTCCTGAATCGATTGACTCTGCGGCGATTTCAATGCCCTCGGCGATCGTCTCGGCTCCTCCAGCAGCGACAATGGTGGTCCCGGCGTTTAGCAAAACAACGTCTCTCTTAGGACCTCTCCTGCCTCCGAGAATAGACAATATGATCTCGGCGTTTTCCTCTACACTACCCCCCAACAGGTCCTTTAGCTCTGCTTTCGACAGCCCAAATTCTTCTGGTTCAACCAGATAAGTACGGATTTCCCCTTTTGCAAGCTCGCTCACCTTGGTGGGGCCGGTGAGGGTAATTTCATCCAATCCGTCGCTGCCATGAACCACGAAGGCATATTCAGAACCTAAGCTGCGTAGAACATCAGCAATCACTTCGGTGAGCCCGGCATCGTAGACACCGATGAGCTGCCTTTTTGCCCCGGCAGGATTGGTCAAGGGGCCCAAAATGTTAAAAATCGTCCTTATTCCAATCTGACGGCGGGGACCGATGGCGTATTTCATCGCCCCGTGCAAGAGGGGAGCAAAGAGAAACCCGATGCCTGCTTCATCTAAGCATCTCTCCATCCTCTCCGGTGATATTTCGATGTTGATCCCTAAAGCTTCCATAACATCGGCACTGCCGCAGTGGCTGGAGACAGAGCGGTTTCCATGTTTGGCCACGTAAACCCCAGCACCGGCGGCGACAAAGGCAGCGGCAGTAGAGATGTTGAACGTGCCGTATCCATCTCCACCAGTGCCACAAGTGTCAACAACGACCTTTTGCTTCGTTCTAATGGGAGTCACTTTCTGACGCATCACCTGGGCTGAACCAACGATCTCTTCGGCCGTCTCTCCTTTTAATCGCAAGGCCACCAGAAAGGCTGCTATCTGGGCATCTGTCGCCCTCCCACTCATAACCTCATCCATCACCGCAGCCGCCTCCTCCCTGGCGAGGTCCTCCCCTGCTACAACCCTCGAAATAGCCTCTTTGATCATCCTTTTCCCCTTTTGTAAAAATTGCACACAGCATTGATTCGAACAGATTAGACTAATCACTCAGTTCGAATCTGTCTGAATCAATATTCAGGAAGTTTCTCAACAGGGCCTTGCCCTCCCGGGTCAAAATTGACTCAGGATGGAACTGCACTGCTTCCACTACAAACTGCTTATGCCTTAATCCCATAATCAGTCCGTCTTCGGTTTCGGCAGAGACCTCCAGGCAATCCGGCAGGCCAGATCGCTCTACGATCAGGGAGTGATACCTGGTGGCCACAAAGGGATTTTTGATTCCTGCAAAGATAGTCTTGCCGTCGTGAAATATCTCCGAAGTCTTCCCGTGCATCGGGCAGGGTGCACGGACCACTTTAGCGCCAAATGCTTCTCCTATGGATTGATGACCCAGACATACACCAAGAATGGGAATCTTCCCGGCGAAATATCTGACCAGGGCAACAGAAATTCCCGCCTCCTTAGGTGTACAAGGCCCAGGGGAGATGACGATCCTCTCTGGTCTCATCCGTTCGACCTGTTCAATCGTCACCTCATCATTCCGCCGCACCCGTAAGTCTGCCCCTAATTCCCCTAAGTATTGAACCAAATTGTAGGTAAAAGAATCGTAGTTGTCTATCACCAAAACCATAGGATCGATTAAGATTGAATTAACTTGAGCGTCGATTTAGACATAGAGACTGAACTTTAACAAAAACCATTGCAATCAGACACTCAATTCTTTAGATTACTGTTGGTTGGATAGGAAATTCAATGTCTTCCAAACAGAGGCTGGAGCTTCAACTTACTTGTTTTATGAAAGTTACCTGTTGCTTTCTTTGCAAGAAAAGTAACCAACAGAAAGGCGCTTTCTTCCTTCTCCCAAAAATGCTTTAACCCGGCAAGTGTGGTCACGAGTCGCGCCATTACCTTCCGATCTCCAGTCCGTCCAGGAAAGTGATTCTAAACATTAAGTCCTTGTTTGAGGCAATGCTGTAATCGATGGTGTATCAATGCTGCAGCCTTCAGCCATCTGGATTGCCTCGATCATCCCTCTGGCTTTATTAACTGTCTCTTCGAACTCTCTTTCGGGATCGGAATCTGCAACTATGCCAGCCCCAGCTTGAATGTACGCCTTACCGTTTTTGATCAAGATAGTGCGGATGGCTATGCAGGAATCCAAGTTGCCGGAGAAGTCCAGATAGCCGATGGCACCGGCGTAGACCGACCTTCTTGTTGGCTCCAGCTCGTCGATGATCTCCATTGCCCGAATTTTAGGGGCCCCAGAGACGGTTCCGGCTGGGAAACAGGCAAAAAACGCATCAAACTGATCTGCCCCCTTTTTAAGTCTCCCACAGACATTGGAGACAATATGCATCACATGGGAATATCTCTCCACCGACATAAACTCGGTCACCTCGACCGACCCGTATTGGCTCACCTTTCCCAGGTCATTGCGGCCGAGATCGACTAACATAATGTGCTCTGCCTGCTCCTTCTGGTCGGAGAGAAGCTCTTCCTCTAAAATCTTGTCCTCCGTTTCTGTGCTGCCACGGCGGCGGGTGCCTGCAATAGGCCGGGTCTCCACTACACCGTCCTCAAGCCTGACCAAAAGCTCAGGGGAAGAACCGGCAATCTCCACTCCGTTTAAAACCATATAATACATATAAGGAGAAGGATTGACAACGCGAAGCATTCGGTAAATGTCGAAAGAATCTACCGATATCTTTGTCTCAAAACGTTGCGATAATACTACTTGGATAACATCCCCAGCGAGAATGTATTCCTTGGCCTGTCGGACGCTTTTCAGAAACTCTTCCCTCTTTGTATTGGAGGTTACTCTACATCTGCCATCGCCTTTTGAAGGCAACGGGTCGATGGGGCGCAGAAGTAGCCGCTCTAACTCTTCAATCTTCCTCTGCGCCTCTTGATATTTCTCCTTTAAGGTGCCTTCTCCGTCCACTGGCACATTGCAGATGAGGAACATCTTGTGGGTTAAGTTGTCGAAAACTAAAATTGTGTCAAAAAATAGGAAGACTATGTCATCTAACTCCAGATCGTCCTTTGCCCTCTCTGGGATATCTTCTATCAGTCTTACTGCATCGTAGGCTACATAACCCACTGTACCCCCTGTAAACCTTGGTAACCCTTCGAGGGGGGCAGGACGATACTGGTTGACTAGTTTCCTCAAATGAGCCAGGGGGTCACCACACATCTGCTCTACTGCTCCGGTTATTCTATTCTCAACAGTGATCCGGTTACCTTTTGACCTGAATATTTTAAACGGGGCAGCCCCCAAAAAAGAGTAACGGGCAATCTTCTCGCCACCTTCAATACTCTCCAGAAGAAAAGAGTATTTGCTGTTACTTCTGATCTTTAGGTAAGCGGAGACAGGTGTCTCGGTGTCCGCCAGAATCTCTTTGTACACGGGAATAATGTTGATCCTCTTGGCCCTCTCTCTGTCTACACAACGCCCTTCAAGCAAAGCGTTCTGCAAGCCAGGTCCATTTAGCTGAGCAAGCCTTTGGAAATCCTCGTATGATGGGTAAACCAACGCTTTCCTCACTTTTTAGAGTTTCTCCTCACCGAGCAGAGCCATCCCTTTTATTAAGCTCTCCACAAATTCCCCCACTGCGGGAACCAGTTGGGGTGAGTTCAGATGTCTTTCGATCACTTTAATAATGGCGCTGCCCACGATCACTGCATCGGCGAGATCGGCAATCTCCCTGGTCTGCTCTGGGGTGGAGATACCAAAACCAACCCCTAAGGGCTTATCTGTGTATTGACGGACTTTCAGAATCAGGTTTCTTACCTCTTCGGAAAGTCTCTCCCGTGCGCCGGTTACTCCGGTCACAGAGACACAATAGATGAAGCCGGTGGAGGCTTGGGCCACTGACTTTATCCTCTCCGGGGTACTGGTGGGGGCTAAGAGAAATATAGTGTCCAGTTGGAATCTTTGCGCTGCATCTTTAATCCCCCCAGCCTCTTCCGGAGGCAAATCTGGTACAATAATGCCACTTACCCCAGCCTCGGCTGCCTTCTCCACAAAGTTGGGTACACCAAACCTGTAAATAGGGTTATAGTAAGTCATCAGTATGATTGGAATCCGCGATCGTTTTCTTATCTCTTTCACTAAAGAGAGGATTTTAGTGAGGGTGGTGCCGCTTTGCAATGCCCTTTGTGAGGCCTGTTGAATAGTGGGGCCATCGGCTAAAGGGTCAGAGAACGGAACTCCAAGCTCTACAATCTGCGCTCCCCTTTTTTCCATTTCCAGTACCAACCTTCTGGTAATCTCCAGATTAGGGTCGCCGGCAGCAATATATGATATAAAGACCTTTTCACCTCGAGATTTCAGATGCGCGAAAACCTGACTGATCCTGGTCATAGTCTCATCCCCATTTCTTCGGCGACGATATTAACATCCTTATCTCCTCTTCCTGAGAGGTTAATAACCACTATCTTGTCGGGGTCCATCTGGGGGGCAATCTTCTTGAGATAAGCGATAGCATGTGCAGACTCTAAGGCAGGAATAATCCCCTCGGTACGGGCAAGCAGTGCGAAGGCCTCCAAGGCCCCCTGGTCGGTGACCGATGTGTAGTGAGCCTGCCCGGTATCCTTGTAGTAACTATGTTCTGGTCCAACCCCTGAATAATCCAGTCCTGGGGCAATGGAATGGGCAGTAAGTATCTGGCCATCGGGGTCTTGTAAAAGATAAGTTAAAGCTCCGTGAAGTATTCCTGGGACTCCAGCCAGCAGGGGGGCAGCATGTTTGCCGGTTTCAATCCCCAGACCGCCAGCCTCTACTCCGATAAGATTCACTCCATCCTCATAAAAAGGATAGAAAAGCCCCATAGCATTGCTTCCCCCCCCGACACAGGCTATCAGATAGTCAGGGAGGCGGCCTTCGGCTTCTAAGATCTGCTGTTTGGTCTCTTTGCCGATAACCGACTGAAAGTCTCGCACCATCATTGGGTAAGGATGAGGTCCTACCACTGAGCCGAGCAGGTAAAAGGTATTTCTCACATTAGTCACCCAATCCCGAAGGGCCTCATTTATGGCATCCTTAAGGGTCCGGCTGCCAGAGCTTACCGGGACCACCCGTGCACCGAGAAGCTGCATCCGGAAGACATTGAGCGACTGTCTCCGAATATCCTCCTCTCCCATGTAAATCACACATTCTAACCCAAATCTTGCAGCGGCAGTGGCAGTGGCTACCCCGTGTTGCCCGGCGCCGGTTTCAGCTATGATCCTCTTCTTTCCCATCCTTTGTGCAAGTAACACCTGGCCTAAGGTGTTGTTGATCTTATGGGCTCCGGTGTGAAGTAAATCCTCTCTTTTAAGATAGATCTTGGGGCCTCTAAGCTCTTGAGTTAGTCGCTGAGCGAAATAGAGCGGCGTGGGCCTGCCAGCATACTGGCGAAGATAGTAATCCAACTCATCCTGAAACTCACTGTCAATTTTCACTTCAAGATAGGCCTGTTCAAGTTGATTAAGGGCTGGCATCAGGGTTTCAGGTATAAACCTCCCCCCGTAAGGGCCAAAATATCCTCTCTCATCCGGCACTTGATTTGCTGTTTTCTTCATTGGTTCATCCCGAAGTGTGTTTGGTTAAACTCCCTTCCCAGAGCAAAAGCCTTCTGATTAACCTCTATGAATCTTGCTGGTATACTCTCTTCCAGCACAGAATCCCATAGTTTCAGATCAAAGGGGAGCAAGACAGACAGTGCCCCAATAAGAACCACATTGGTCGTGCGCACCTCTCCCGCCTCCTTGGCTAAAGATACTCCGTCTATCAAAGAGAGCCTCGGAAATCGCCTTCTCAGAAGCCTGTCTATGTCCTGGGGATATTGGGCAGCCCCGGTGGCCACAGGTAAGGGCATAATCTCTTGGGCATTTACTATGGCCTCCCCTTCCCCTTTAAGATATTCTGAGAAGCGCAGGGCCTCCAGTTTTTCCAACGCCAGCAAAAAATCTGCTGTTCCCCTCGGGATAAGAGGAGAGTGGACTTCCTGGCCGAAACGCACCTGAGCTATCACACTCCCCCCTCGTTGAGCCATACCGTGCACTTCGTTGGTTTTGACATCCCATCCGGCCTTAAGGGCAGCCTGGGCCAGAAGATTACATGCCAACAGTATCCCCTGTCCACCCACCCCTGCCAGCACGATGCTGGTGACAGCATTAGACATATCACACCTCCAATAATCAGGTGAAAAGTGAAAACCGCGAAGAGCGGAACGTGAAGCGGCTTCTTCTGCTCCCTGTTTATCCCGGGTCTTTGTTGTTGAAAAGTCGACACCGGAATGAAAGCAAAGCCAATCACCACTTACCACTGACCAATCTGATGGCCTCAAATCTGCAGACCTGGGCACAAAGGCTGCAGCCATTACAGAGCAAGGGATTTATCCTAACCCGCTTTTTTCCATCAATGTTTACCGCCTCCAAGGCAGGACACCCCAGTTGTAAGCATCTGCTGCACAGTTTACATAGCTGCTCGTCAACCTCAAAACAGGGGCGCCTCTCCGTCTTGTTCAGTAACACGCAGGGTCTGCTGGAGACAATCACCGAGGGCTCTTCGGCCTCTATCTCCTCTGCCAGCACTTGATGTAGCCTTTCTAAATCGTAAGGGTCGACGGTACGGACCCGCCTGATACCGCAGGCTTTTGCCATCTGTTCGACAGAGAGAGCAGTAGTCTGCTCCCCCTTCAGGGTTCTCCCTGTGCCTGGATGATCCTGGTGTCCGGTCATTGCGGTGGTTCGGTTATCCAGCACAATTACAGTCACCTTGCCCTGGTTGTAGGCTATGTCCATCAGCGGGCCCACTCCGGAGTGAAAGAAGGTGGAGTCACCGACTATGCCAACGACCTTCTTATTTAGCCCCGATTTTTCCATCCCCAGTGCCGCACTTATCCCCGCTCCCATACAGATGATGGTATCCATTTTCTCCAGCGGGGGAAATACTGCCAGGCTGTAACACCCGATATCCCCGGTTACTACCACATCGAACTGCTTCAGGGCATAGAAGAGTCCACGGTGGGGACATCCTGGGCAGAGCACCGGCGGCCGCGAGGGCAGAGAGACCTCCTCGGACTGGTTGCCCTCAGTTTTTGCTTTCGATTTGCCTTCCAGTCTCTCTTTTGTCTCCCAGAGCCGGTCGGGGGTTAACTCTCCGATACCCGGCACAAGCTCTTTTCCCACCACCTCTATTCCTAAGGAGCGAATATGCTCTTCCAAGAAACCGTCCAACTCCTCCACCACCAGCAGCTGCTTCACCTGTTGGGCAAACCGCCGGATAAGTCGGTCAGCAAAAGGATAACTCATACCCAGCTTCAGCACTGAGGCTTCAGGGAAGACCTCCCTCACATACTGATAGGCGATACTGCTGGTGACAATCCCCAGAGAGTTTTCTCCTGGGAGAATGAGGTTACAGGCAACGGTCTCAGCAAATCTGCTTAGCTCCGTAAGCCGTTTTTCCACTCGTAGGTGCATCTTCCTACCGTAGACGGGCACAGGGACATATTTCTGAGGATTTCTCTCAAACTCGATAGGATTGGGATTCTCCTCTCTTTTCCCAAGAGCAACGATGCTCTTGGAATGTGCTACTCGGGTGGTAGAGCGGAGGATAACCGGCGTGTCAAAACGCTCAGAGACTTCTATAGCTAGAGTGACGAAGTCCTTCGCTTCCTGGCTGTCAGAAGGTTCAATCAAGGGGATTTTAGCCAATCGGGCGTAATGTCTTGTATCCTGCTCATTCTGCGAGGAATGCATCCCAGGGTCATCTGCCACCACCACCACCAAGCCCTCTTTGATTCCGATGTAAGACAGAGTCATCAGGGGATCGGCCGCTACATTCAACCCTACATGTTTCATGGTCACGATGGATCTGGCCCCAGCAATAGAGGCACCGGCAGCCATCTCCAAGGCTACTTTCTCATTCGGTGACCACTGACAGTAGACCTCCTGGTAATGGGTTAACTCCTCCAGTATCTCGGTGCTGGGAGTCCCTGGATAGCCAGTAGCTATTGTAACCCCCGCCTCATAGGCACCTCGAGCAACAGCCTCATTTCCAGATAAAAGTCTCTCCATCTGCCTTTCCTTCAAGTCTGGGAGCAGGAGAACAGAACTTTCGCCTTCTGTCCTCCTGCTCTTTCAACGTGGATTTTTATTCAATGAGCCGCCAGTCTCCACCAACGACCTTTATCATCACCAGAGAACTGGCATCTAAGCCACAGTGGTCAGAGGGGGAAAGATTGTAAATTCCGCTTATACCCACATAATTGCGGGTGGATTCGATAGCACTTCTCAGCTTCTCCGGGTCAGTGCCCGCCTTTCGTAAGGCGGAGGTGAGGATATAAATGGCGTCCCAGGCATATCCGGAATGGGCACTCACCTTCCCATATTTATGGACATTCTCGTATTCGTTGATGAAGTCCACAAGCAACTTCTTCTGGGGGTCGGTGTCCGGAAGCTGAGAAGCCACCATTAGTTTGGTGGAGGGCATAATGACCCCTTCGGCGGCCTCACCAGCCAGCTCCAGAAACTTGGGGTCGGCCAGACCGTGGCACATAATCAGAGGAATGCCGATCTTCAGTTGTTTAACATTCTTGGCCACAATTGCCCCTGCCGGTCCGATTGTCCAGCAGATAAGGGCCTGGGCACCCGTTCCCTTGAGCTTGGTCAACTGCACCGTCATATCCACATCTGCAGGCTCGAAGGTCTCTTCTCCCACAATTGCCAGTCCGTAATTGGCTGCCAGTCTGGTGAGCGACTCTTCGCCCTCCTGCCCAAACTTGTCTGATGCGGTGATAATGGCGATCTTCTCTATTCCCTTTGACTGCAGGTACTCATAAACCTTCTCCACCGCAGTCACTGTTTTCTGAGGGGACTTGAACACCCATTTTCTCACTGGAACTACAGGAGGAGTGCCACCTACGCAGGCTATCATCGGGATGCCAGCCTTTTCTATGGTTTCCAGAGAGGCCATGCAGGTGCCTGTCCGAGTGGGGCCGATTACTGTTACCACCTTATCCTTTTCGATCAGCCTCTTCAGGGCTACTACCGCCTGACTGGGCTTGCCCTGGGTGTCGGCTATTATTAACTCCACGGGGCGGCCATTTATTCCTCCCTCTTTGTTGATTCGCTCTGCGGCCATCTGAGCCACCCACTTGGAAGGAAGCCCAATGTGCCCCGCTGGTCCGGAAAGCGCAAACAGGCATCCTATCTTGATAGGCTGCTTCTTTTGAGCACAACCTGAGAGCCCAATGATTAATGCTAGCAGAAGTATTTTCTTCATCTTAAGCGCCTCCTGTGAATTTTGGTTGTGTCCGTTAAAGGTGGGGTTAACTACCCCAGACCTCCTGTACTCCACCTAACCTCACAATTGGAGTGCTTCGGAGTTACCTGTTCTTCCCATTAAACAGAGATTTAATAGGGTTCACGGGTTTATGATAAACCGCTAAAGCGGTAACTCCATATAGAATTCATTGCTTTGACCTAACATTAAAGGGACATCCTGTAAATTTTTACAGCTCACCTCCTTTCCTGGGGTCTTTTCTCTGGCAGTTCCCCTCACATTCAGTTCAGTCTCTGCCCAGGTACGCCTGTTGAACCCGCCTGTTGGCCAACAGCTCTGCTCTTGTGCCCTGAAGCACAATTCTGCCCGTCTCCAACACATAGCCCCGGTCAGCAAGGTTTAGAGCCATTTTCACATTCTGTTCGGCCAGCAGAATGGTGGTCCCTGCCCTCTTCAGTTCGGCGATTTTATGAAACATCTCTCGCACCAGCATAGGCGCCAGGCCTGTGGAGGGCTCATCCAGCAGGAGCAACTTAGGACTGGCCATAAGTGCCCGGGCGATGGCCAGCATCTGCTGCTCGCCGCCGCTCAGGGTTCTGGCTATCTGTCCCCTTCTGTCGAAAAGCACCGGGAACAGTTGAAACACCATCTGGAACTTTTCCTCAACCGATGCCGGGCTAAGACGTTTTCTCATTCCATCTGCCCCCAACAGCAGATTCTCCTCGACGCTCATATCACTGAATAGTTCCCTGCTTTCCGGCACCAAGGAAATGCCAAGTGAGACCCTCTTAGGGGTAGTGAGTCGGGATATATCTTGGTCATAGAAAAGCATTCGTCCATAGGCTGTTGGAAGCAATCCAGCGATTGTCTTAAGCAGGGTTGTCTTGCCTGCCCCGTTTGCCCCTATGAGGGCAACAATCTCACCTTCTCCCACATGGAGGGAAACGCCATGGAGTGCCTGAAGTGAGTCATAATATGCCTTTATGTTGATAAGCCTGAGCATCTATATCTCTTCTCCCAGATAGGCCGCTAATACCCGTGGGTGTTGACGGATACTGCCCGGGGTTCCTTCTGCGATTTTAGCCCCCTTATCCAGCACAACTACCCGCTCTGCAATTCCCATAACGAAGTCCATATTATGTTCCACCACTACAAGGGTTATCTCTCTTCTTCTTATGCGGAGGAGTATCCGGGAGAGCGCTTGCAGTTCCAAGCGGTTTAAGCCAGCGGCTGGCTCATCTAAAAGCATAAGCCTCGGCTCTGCAGCCACCGCCCGGGCTATCTCCAAGAGCCTTTGCTGTCCGAAGGGAAGCTCTGAGGCCCTCCGTCCTTGTTCTTTCTCTAAACCCACCCAGGAAAGCCATTTCAAGGCCCTTTCCCGGATTAGTCGTTCTTTTTCCCGAAATCCAGGAAACCGCAGGGCAGCCGAGAAGAGCTTGGGTTGAGGATCCACCCGACAGGCTGCCATCACATTCTCCAGTACGGTCATATCCTTGAATAGCCGCACATTCTGGAAAGTGCGCACTATGCCCAGGGAGACAATCTGGTGGGGTTTCAACCCCAGGATAGGCCGTCCTCTATAGAGAACCTTCCCAGCAGTGGCGGGGATAAACCCGCTGACCACATTAAACAGAGTTGTCTTGCCTGCCCCGTTAGGACCGATAACAGCCGTTATTCCTCCCTCTGGTATGGAGAGACTCAGGTTTGCGAGGGCAACTAACCCGGAGAAGTCCTTTCTTAAGCCAGAGACCTCAAGGATAGACACTACCGAATCTCCTTTGAAAATTGGTGCCCCATCTCCTTAATCCCCCCGCCACTCCATTAGGGGCAAAAATCATCAAAAGCACTAAGACTAACCCGTAGAGCATAATCTCTATTTCCACGGTGTCCACCCCGTGCCAGTGGGCTGCTGCCAGAGTTAAGAACTCAGGCAGTAAGGTGAGGATCAAAGCGCCCAACAAGGCTCCCCACACGCTCAACATCCCCCCAACGGCAACCATAACTACTAACTTCACAGAGAGGAAGAAGTCGAAACTCTCCGGGCTTATGAACCCCTGGCAGTGAGCATAAAGGACACCACCGATGCTGGCCAGAACTGCACTTAACACAAACACCTTGGTTTTAGCAACCGCGGTGTCAAGTCCCAGGGCATTGGCTGCTGTCTCGTCCTCTTTGATCGCCCTCAGCGCTCTGCCCATATCCGAGGCGATGATATTTTCGCCCAGAACCAGAGTGAAAAGGACCACTGCCCACACCAACCAGTATTCTCTCATATCGGTGTTGAAGGCAAATCTCCCCACGGCAAAGGGAGGAATATCAGTTATCCCGTCGGGGCCGCCGGTTAGGCCCTGCCAAGCGCCCATCACTTTATTGGCCGCAATGCCCATCCCCAAAGTCGCTAGGGCCAGGTAATGCCCCTTTAACTTCAGAATAGGCAGCCCCACAAGAAAGGCAATAGCTCCGGTGAGGGCAGCCGCTAAAGGCAGCGACAGCCAGGGCGACCATCCCAATCTGACCGCCAGCACTGCTGAGCTGTAAGCTCCAATACCATAAAACGCCGCATGTCCCAGACAGATCTGCCCAGCAAGGCCCATCAGCATATTCAGACCTAAAACCAGGATAACATACACACCCGCCAAGGTCAGCAGAGAGATAAAGTAGGAGGCCCTCCCTTGCAGTAGAAGAGGCAAGAAAGCAGCTGCCGCCAGAAAACCTGCATATTTCATCCAGGATGTTGCCTTGATACTCATATTAAAGCTCAGCAACTTTGATTCTAAAAAACAGCCAAATTTTGATTTCAACCCAGATTCGGAAAAAACTCCCCAGAAGATTTCTCTATCTCTTGCACAGATTCTGCTGAAAAATGCCAATTTCACAGAAAACGTGCTCTACTCTACCTTGAAAACAGATTGTAGGAGGCGTCTCCAGACGCCGATGGAATCGGGCTCTGGAGAGCCCTCCCACAGAAATAGATATCTGAGGTGGGCCCATAGTACTGCCAACGACTCCATTTTTCCGACGGAATCTCTACCTGTGTTAAGTAAGCCACGGTTTGACTCCGTAAGTTTAAAGATTAGATCTTGGGTCTGCATCAAATGCGAATCATTTAAGATAACAGCAAAGAACGGAACGGGGGCATAAGGCAGGCGAGGGTTTTATAAATAGATAATAGCCTTTTGCGATCTTTGCGACTTCTTGGCGAACTTTGCGGTTGGAAATGCCTTCTGATACACCCCTCTTCTCTGTCCCGATAGGGACAAAATGTTTGT
>CAZQSC010000031.1:0-17005 GCA_964595705.1 uncultured bacterium
AGACTATGAAGCTCTATGTTCCCTTTTCTTTTGTAAGATACCCACACCGAGAGCTCATCTGCCCGCCAGGGCAAGTCTCTGGGAAAGCCAGCTATGTCTCTCCATAACCCGATTGTTTTTCACCGCCAGGGTCAGGGCCTTCTTGGTGCCCACCAAAACTAACAACTCCTTTGCCCGGGTAACAGCAGTGTAGAGAAGATTCCGCTGAAGCATCACATAGTGCTGGGTAGTTATTGGCATCACCACTGCCTTGTGCTCAGACCCCTGGCTTTTATGCACTGAAATAGCGTAGGCCAAGACGAGCTCGTCCATCTCAGTGAAATCGTAAGAGACCAGATGGTCAAAGGCCACTTTCACGGTTTGATACTCTAAATCTATCTCCACTATTCTGCCTATATCGCCGTTGAAGACCTCTTTATTATAATTGTTCACTATCTGCATTACCTTATCGCCCACCCTGAATTCGCTGTTGCCACGCTTATAACTCCGGCCGTTGGAGTTGAAATTTTTCTGCAGCAGTCGGTTGAGGTTTATTGCCCCTGTTTCTCCTCGGTACATCGGACAAAGCACCTGAATATCTTCTATGGGGTGATAGCCGTAGTGGGCCGGCAGCCGCCGCACGCACAGGTCCCTGATAATCTCTACCACCTCGGCCGGGTCTTCTTCCTCAATAAAGAAGAAATCCCCCGTTCTTCTGTTTCTGATGTCGGGGAAAAGCCCCCGGTTAATTCGGTGGGCATTGGTAACGATCCTGCTCTGCTGTGCCTGGCGAAATATCTCGGTGAGCCTGACCACCTCAGCCCTCCCAGAGGCAATTATGTCCTTAAGCACGTTGCCCGCCCCCACCGAGGGCAGTTGATCCACGTCACCCACCAGAATAAGACTTGCCTCCTGGGGAACTGCCTTCAACAAATTGTGCATTAAAAGAATATCAATCATTGAAACCTCATCTACGATCAGGGTATCCACGGCTAAGGGAGTGAATTCATTTCTCTTGAAGGTCAGTGTCTGAGGATCAAACTCCAGCAGGCGGTGAATCGTCTTGGCCTCTTTTCCCGTAACCTCGGAGAGCCTTTTAGCCGCCCGACCAGTGGGGGCACACAGAAGCAGTCGCTGCCCCGTCTTCTCACACAATCTGATTATGGCCTTGGTGATTGTTGTCTTACCTGTACCTGGACCGCCGGTTATGACTACCACCGGTTCGGTCAGGGCTTTTCGGATAGCCACTCTCTGCTGAGGGGCAAAAGTTATTCTCTCCTCTTTCTCCAGCCTGCTGATCTGCTGTTCAATCCACTGGTCCGCAGGACTAAGTTTGGGCCTCCCGATGAGCAGCCCAAGACTTTTTGCCACTCCGGCCTCAGAGTAAAAAAAAGGCGGCAGATAGATTCGATCGTCTTCAACAATCACATCCCCGGACTCCTTTAGGGCCTGAATAGAAGCTGGCACAAGCTCTGCCGGAACTTTGAGAATCTCAGCACTGCTTTCCACTAATTCCTCTGCTGGAAGAAATACATGGCCTTTTTCCGCAGCTTGCCTCAGGACATATCTCACCCCTGCCTCTACCCTCTGGGGAGAGTTTTCCTCTACTCCCAGATTTCTGGCTATCTTGTCAGCAGTGATAAACCCTATGCCCCAGACATCTTTGGCTAGACGGTAGGGATTCTCTCTGACTATCTGGATGGCATCTTTACCATAGTGTTTGTAGATTTTCACTGCATAGGCAGTGCTTACATTGTGACACTGGAGGAACAACATCACCTCTTTGATTTCCTTCTGCTGCTCCCAGGCCTTTCGGATCATCTCCACCCGCTTGGGTCCTATTCCCTCCACCTCAATCAGTCTCTCCGGGGTGTGCTCGATCACCTCCAGGGTCTGGAGGCCAAAGTGTCTCACTATTCTTTTGGCGCTGACCGGTCCTATGCCCTTGATCAGACCGGAGCCTAAGTATCTCCTAATCCCTTCGGTGGTGGAAGGGTAAACCACCCGATATTCCATCACCTTGAACTGGCGGCCGTATTTCGGATGGCTGGTCCAGAATCCGGAGAGTGCCACATTTTCACCCGGATTGATCGAGGCTATCTCTCCCACGATGGTGGTCAGTTCCTTCCGCCCCCTCAGGCGAGAAGCTCTGTGTTTCGGCTGAAGTCTGGCAATTACATACCCCGTTTTCTCATTCTGATAGGTAATCCGTTCTATTATGCCTTCCAGCTTTTCCATTTGTCAAATATTCTATAAACATCTCGTCTCTAACGAGACTCTCCTCTGTCCCGATAGGGACAAAATGTTTATAGTGAAGGGAATGCTTCCCTTTATTCGCTCTTTAGTCCCACCTCTCGTACACAACCACCTCTTTTTTGCTCTTCCTTGGTGTAGGAGAAGGGATATATTGGGGATACCCTATAGGAAGTAAAGCCACTACCCGGATCTCCTCAGGGATTCCTAAGATTTCTTTAACCTCATCTTCTCGAAAGGCCCCAATCCAGCAGGTTCCAAGGCCCTCCTCAACTGCTTTAAGGGTCATATGGTCAAGGGCAATGGCCAGGTCAATGGGATAGGAGAGCTGTCCGCAGGGCATTATATGGTCAGTGACGGTCGCACAGGCGACGATCACTGCTGTTGCCTCTCCGACAAACCTCTGTCCATTAGCCACCTGGGCTAGCTTTTGCCTGGTCTGTTTATCCCTGACCACGATAAACTTCCACTCCTGTAGGTTGCTTGCCGATGGAGCCAACCGCCCTGCCTCTAAAACCAAGTCAAGCTTCTCTTCCTCCACAGGTCGATCTTGATAGCTCCGAATACTCCTTCTGCTTCTGATCGCTGTCATCACATCCATCTTTACTTCCTCCCTCTGGGATTTGATTAGTTAATGAACTGGTTCAGACAATCACCTCCACCGGTCGGGATATTACTTAGATATGAGAACATACCCCTGACTGAGCTTTATTTTATTTCACAAATTTCTGGAGTGGTAGTTACACCGTTAATAAATAAAGATAATTCCTGATATCTACATTGGCAAGTGAAAATTTGCCTCCTCACTGGGTCCTTTTTTCTTCCTGCTTCTGCTGTCTGCCCTCGGCACATTTATTCAGTGCCTCTCGGGCGCAGGCAGCCCATCCTGACCGTCCATATTCCTCAATGAGCCTTCGGTAAAGTCTTTCCCCAGAGTCAAAGTCGGAGAATACCTTCTCGGAAATTTCTCCTGCTTTGTAGAGGGCATCGTCGGCCAGCTCACTGTCGGGGAATTTTTCTACCAAGCGCAAAAAACAGACTTGGGCAGAATCCGGCCTTCCTTGCTGTTGCCAGATCTTTCCCAGTTGGAACAGGGCATTGTCGGCTAGCTCAGAGCGAGAAAACTCCTCCAACAATCTGTTAAATTTCTGTTTTGCTTTTGCAAGCTTACCTTTATCAAACAGAATCTCCCCCATCTGGTAGAGGGCATCATCGCTTCTGCTGTTAGGGGGAAGCGCGTAAAGCTGGCTTAACAGTTTCAGGGCCTCCTCGTCTTGAAATTCCGCCAGCAGACGGGAGACTTTCTCCCAAAGATGCTGCGCTGCAGTCAGCTTTACCTGACCATTGCTCTGGTAGCTTACCACCCGAATGGTGTCTATATGAGCCAACGCCAGAGACATCGGAATATTGAATCCCAGCAACTCTTCCAGGGCAAGGGAGCTGTTGGCCAATTTGATGTGGGTGGCATCTACACTGGTCTGATTCCAGGAAGGGTCAACATCTATCCAGCGGCCCACATAGACCTGAGCCCACATATGGAGGCCGAAACAGTCCTTTCCGGAAGCCATCAGACCTCCGCAGGCTCGAGCAGGGATACCCACTGCCCTGGCCAAGGCAACAAACAGCGCGGTGTATTCACTACAGGTACCCTCCATCGTCTCCAGCACCTCAAGAGCGGACTTGAACCGCACATTGGTCTGTTTAGGGTTTATATTGTTGTATACCCATTCCAAAAGCCTCTTTACAACTTGCCAGGAGTTTTTCTCATCCCCAACAATCCTCCTCGCCGTCTCCACTATGCGGGGATGTGTACACTGAATGAAAATTGTAGGACGAAGGAACGGCTCTAATTGAGGAGCATTAATAGGAAGTGTGAGAAAACCTCTCTGATCCATTGCTATCCTCTCTATCTGTATCTCCACGGTGCTATCCGAGACAAAATGGAGCCTCTGTCTTCCCTCGGAGGAAGGGATTCTCTTAGACAAAACAGGAGGAGCAGTTAGCCTCGCATTCAAAGAGCTCACCTTAAGGGGCGTCTCTATGCATACATCGGCGGGGACAGTGTTTTTCTCCTCAAATTGGTGCCACTGGAGGGCCTGTCTTCGAGAGGTGACCCTTGAGGATATCCCAAGCTGGGGGTATTCTACCCTCAGGATCTTTCCGTCACTGCTCACCCACTCCCGCACCTTAATCCCTTCCAGCTCCGGCAGGTCAGAGGTTCTTTCAACCACAAGTACGGGAACTGAGTCCTGCTCCTGCTGGAGCGTATCTTCTCCCACTACGGACAGAAAGAGGTTACATTCTTTCAGCGACTCGTAGTCGAAGCTGGAAAAAGAGATGCTGCTGCCTACTGAAATATCCCCCTGGTCGAAAAGCAATTGTTCAGCAAACTCTGGAGCTACAATATCTCTGCCAATGTAGAGTGTGTTACGGAGAACCTCTCCAGCTAATCTCTTCTCCACCAACAGACTATCCCCTTTAACCCATCCACGGACAGTGAGAACCTGGCTTCCCTCCGCTCTCCTGTCTTTGAAAAAGAGCAGGTGGCCGTGTGGAGCTACCAGTCTCTCAGAAAGGCTCTGCCGAAATCCCCCTTCCCAGTTGACCTGTCTTGTCCAGAGTTTAATGTCCCGCTTTACCCTCTGGGCTGCTTCGTGAAAGTAACCTATTTTTCTCCCTTTATAGAATTGTTCTCCCCAAATCTCCCATAGAAACTGTGCATTCCATCTTGCTGACTCCGGCTTGAGGTTTAGCGAATAGAGGTAGCCGTTTCCAGAGCGAAAGTAGAGGGTATGGCCATCAACTACTGGATGGGTTTCAAGAGTACCTGAGGTAGAAAAGCTCCATATCTCTCTGCCTTCTCTGGTGTCGATAGCGTGGAGCACCCCCTGGCCATCGCCGATGAAAAGGATGGCATCTGGGCCCAGGCAGGCGGCGCCTGCCGTTGGAGCCCGTACTTCATACTTCCAGAGGGAGCTTCCCTGCGCAAGGGCAACGGCATAGACCCAACCGTTAGTGGAACCGAAGAAGGCCCTGCCATTGTGAACAGCAGGTGAGGATTTAATCTGCCCTCCTGTTCTCCATTTCCACACCAAGGTGCCGTTTTGGGCATCAAGTGCATAGAAATAGCCATCATCGCCACCCCAGAGAACCTTCCCTTTCCACAGCACCGGTCGGGTCCTCACTGCTGCCTGGGTGGGGAAACTCCACTTTAAAAACCCCTCGCTCTTGGTGGCAGCGTAAAATCCCGACTCAGCTCCCCAGTAGACCGTTTTGTTGTCGACAGCAGGGGTGGTGGTCACTGCCCCCAGAATTTTAACCCTCCATAGCACCTTTCCTTGGCGCAGATCCACGGCATAAAGATAACCCTCAGCAGTGCCGAAAAAGGCCTTGTTGTCCTTAACGGCTGCTTCAGTGGAGACCTCTTTTATCGGAAGCCTCCACACGGACTTGCCGGAGAGTCGGTCAATTGCGTAAAGATAGCCGTCGCTGCTGCCTATAAGCACTAAGTTCTCTGTCAGTGCAGCCAAAAAGTTCGCCCGGCCGGTCCGGTAGCGCCAGCGAACAGTTCCGTCCTGAACCCTCAGACAGTAGACATAGCAGTCAGTGGATCCCAGATAAACCAGGCTGTCTGCCACAGCCACCGGTGAACAGGAGGGTCCTTCTACCAGACGTCGCCAGTTGAGGGCATAAGGGATTGAAGAATTCCTGGCAAGAACTGTCCCAGGGCTGACCAGAAGAAAAACTGCGGTGAATATGGTGAATATATTGAATGATTGGAAAGGTTTCATCTTGATCAGATACTAAAATTGACATCGGTCCGCCAGTAAGAACAGATAGAGCGAGATTCACCAATGAAGAAGGTGATAAGGAAAGCTATAAAGGATGGGAAAGAGAAGCCCCCTATGTGGAATAGAATGGCAAACTAAGGTTATCCAGGGGTTACTGGAGCCTGACTATCAACTGGGCTATCCTCTTGCCTAGGTTTTGGCACTGCTCTTGGGCCCGGTTCTCTGGTGCTCCTACACTCACTGGACCGTAGTGGTCACCCTGACTGTTGCCCTGAATTATCATCCCGTGGACAAGCAACATCTGTAAGATGGCCAGGATGGTGGTCTCATTGCCTCCGGCTAAACCACCAGAGGAGGTAAAAGCCCCTCCCACTTTTCCTTCTAATCTGCCGTGATATTTAACGCTTTTATCAAATAGGGCTTTTATCTCAGCGGCAGGAAGGCCATAATATGTGGGAGAGCCCACAATTATCCCGTCGACAGCCAATAGATCCTCAGGCCGGACATCCTGAACCCTCTTTACCTCCACCTCGATCCCATCCACTCCTTTTGCTCCTTCGGAGACAAAATGGGCCATCTTCTCGGTATTCCCAGTCCGGCTGTAGTAGATGATAAGCAGCTTCGCCAATCTAATCACCTCCTTTAGTTTGATAACTTTTGTTTTTCTTTAGATTTGAAACTATCCTTTCAGCCTGCTCCCCTGACAAAACTATCTCTCCTATAATAGGGCAGTAGAGCTGGACCACGGTAGCAGTCTTTTCGCCAGGAAAGCGGCCCAGTTGTTTCCTCTCCCGAAGTATCCTCGCTGTGCACTCCATAGAATCACCCCCTGTTGGAAACTTCCAACCTGTAGCACCTTGAATTTCCAGTTTTAGTCATTCGAAGTTTGTTCAGAATTTGTGTTAGAGGTCGGAATTTAAAGGCACAGAGTCCTTTTTCATAAATTGTTTGACCAGACTGGTATCCTACCGATAACGAGACCTTTTATTGAAAATATAGAGTGAGGGAAGAAAAGTCAAGAGCAAACAGGACTGCTGCAGCGGACGTTCTCTTTCAAAGGAAGCTTGCAGAGACAGGGCATCTTGAACAATCACGGAATATGTCTTTCAGGAGACGGTGATTTATCTCTGAGGCAGCAATAAAATACTTGACATTAAGGTGATTTATTGCTATTTTTGTTTCAATCGGAGATGCGCGCGACAGCAGCAGTGGGGGCAGTGATCGCCCAGAATCCCCAAAACCAAAAGGAGACCAGTCGGTGATCTTCAGTGTTTAATGCATAACCTGGAGTGAAATCTCAACAGGGAGATTGCCTATCGAAAACTGTTCAAGGAATATCCGGATTATTTCTTCATTTAAAACAATCTTTGGGGGCGGCTTTTCTCTCTCTGTCAACAGGGGAAGGATAAAGCTATTTGCCACTTACCCACAAAGATTTCTCGGCATCTTGTGGGCTAGACCCTTATCCTATTTTCACAGCAGACCTCACCCGATATGTTGCGCAGAATGAGAGTAAGGGCAGCTTTGCCATAAAGGTTCACTAAAGTTATAGCCTTAGAGATTGCAATTAAGCTCGCATCCGGATATTCCCAGAACGGTCCCTCATCCGATGATAAACTATGTGCCGGGTTAAGTCAGGGGATCCGGCACTTTTGTCAACAAGGGGAGGAAGAGATTTTGAGCAGGGGAGACAAACAAGAGAGAAGCAGTCTATTTACCGGGTGTTGTCCCTCTTTAATTCTGTTTCTCTCAATCTTGTTCTTGATGTTCACTGCCTCTGCTGCCCAGCAGGTGAAGGTCCTGGAGTGTGATGACACCGGCATTGTTCTCTCTTACCAGCCTGGGGCATTAACCAGGCGGACTGTGAACACCAGAAGCGGAGAGGCCGATATTCTCCAGCTTGCTGACTGTGGAATGACCGATCAGGTAGGTCACCCTATGTTACCGCAGAAGTCGGTACTGGTGGGTATCCCTTTGAAGACAGAGGTGAACCTTCAGATACTCAATTTGAAGTCGATCATCCTGAGGGGTTATTCTGTTGCCCCAGTTCCCCAACTGGTGGGAGAAAAAACAGATGGAGAGCTTTTTTTTGAAGAACATTTTGTTAAAGACCCTCAGGTCTATTCTCATGACCTGTTTTCCCCTTCCCAGGTTGTCTCTCTGGGGCAGCCAGGCTTTCTTCGAGATCAGAGAGTAGTGGAGATTCTCTTTTGGCCGGTCAGATATAATCCAGTGCGGCAGGAGATCGAAAAATATGAACAGATAGTGATCAAACTGGTATTTTCTCCTCCGGCCAGGCAGAGGGGCTTCCCAGATTTTCCCCTGAGTGAGGAGACCGAAGAGTTCTATCGCCAAGTTTTGGTTAACTATCAGTCCGCTCGAAGGTGGCGACGGGACGCTGTCCAGAGGCGCCCACTGACTGGCGAAGTCTCCTTTTCACCAGGAAGGTATCTGAAGATTACTGTTAAGACTGACGGGATATATTGCCTCAGGCGCAGTGACCTGAAGAAAGCGGGAATTGATTTAAGCCAGATTAACCCCAGTACGGTGAAGATGTATTATGGAGGGGGCAGGGAGCTGCCCCGGGACCCCTCTGTGCCTCCCCCCCAGTGGCAGCAGATTCCTATCGTAGTGGACACCACCTCCGACTATATCCTCTTCTATGGAAATGGCCCCTCCGGTTGGGATTACGACAAACAGAGTAAAGACTTCACCCATTTTATGAACCATTATACAAGGCAGAATTGCTACTGGCTGAGCTTTGAAGGCACAGAACCTGGCAAACGGATGGCCTTCAGAGATGGAACCCCTTGGCGGAAGGAAGTGTTCTCCCCTCAGGGTTTTCGTGCCAGAATTCATCAGGAGACAGAGCGTTACTCCCACTGGGCTGATGAGACAGGGGGATCAGGTATCCAGTGGTACTGGGATATACTCTCCACAGAATCGGGAGACAAAAGGTATCCATTTCTAACCTTCCATCCCGACACAACTGACACCTGCCTGATTAAGATAAGACTGTTGGGTTCAAAGTACTCACAGTACTTAACGGAAAAACATCTCCTGCAAATCTCATTAAACGATCAACCAATAAAGTTAGTGCAATTTTCGGGGTTCCGTAAGGATAGTATAGTATCCACTTTGAAAACGACAGATCTACTCAGGTCTGGACGTAATTATTTGACTATAAAAGAGTTGATTCAAAACTCCAAGACGCGGCTGGATTGGTTTGAGGTAGAGTATACAGAAAGATTTGCAGCTGAAGCGGGAGAGCTTTTCTTCACCGCTCCCCTCTCCTCCGGAGTGGCTGAATTTAGGATTTCGGGAATTAGTCCTCAGGACAGGGCTCGGATATTTGAGGTCTCAGATCCATTCGAGGTGACCCAGATTACCGGAGGCTTGTGCGCCGACGGGGCATTGACATTCCAAGATTCTCTCCGCTTAGATATGCCCCGGCAATACTATATTGTCTCTGAATCGAAGTGGAAGGCTCCGGAGAGTATCACCGTTTACGAAAACACCCTGGATCTGAGGGAGGAGATAAAAGGGCTGGATCACATTATTATCACCCACCCTGACTTTTGGGAGGCGGCTCAAAGGCTTGCCCAGTGGCGCACCCAGCGGGGGCTTAACTCAATGGCAGTCAGCGTCAACGATGTCTACAATCAGTTTTCCTGGGGGCTCTTCGACCCCACCGCAATCCGTAACTTCCTCAAGCATCTGGTAGAGAACGGTAATCCCAATTTGCAATATGTCCTTTTACTTGGAGACGGCTGTTACGATTATAAGGACAACTCTGGCATAAGTCCTGGCAACTGGGTTCCCCCCTATGAAAGGAATGAGATTACCACAGATGACTGGTTTGTCTGTTTCGACCAAAATAGCGCTCTGCCCAGTATGGCAGTAGGAAGGCTGCCTGCCCAAACTGAACAAGAGGCAGAGGTTATGGTCAACAAGATCATTGCTTATGAGGAAAGGGGTTCTCCTGGGGTCTGGCAGAATACGGCTATCTTGGTGGCAGATGACGATCATGTTCGAGGCAGATATGACGGAGTTGTCACCTATGTTTTTGATACGGAAAATATTGCTAATCATTATATTCCTCCCACTCTGGACCAGGTGAAGGTATACCTTACCGAGTATTCCTTGGATTCGTTTGGCAGGAAGCCGAAGGCCAGGAAGGAGTTCATTGAAAGCTTCAATCAGGGAGCTCTTCTGATTAACTTCGTCGGACACGCTAATTACACTACATTAACTCATGAAAGCCTCTTTGAGGCAGCCACAGATGTTTCTCTTTTGAACAACGGCCAGCATCTTCCCCTGTTCTTTGGATCCACCTGCAGTATTGCCCATTTTGACCATCCAGTCAATGAGACTTTCTGTGAGAGACTTCTGCGCAAAGCCAATGGAGGTATGGTGGCTGCTATTGGCCCAACAAGATTGGCCTACAACGAACCGAATGTGCGACTTAACAAGAACTTCTATAAACAGCTTTTCTCGCCTTCCGCGCACCTCCCGAGGGTGGGCAAGGCGTTATGGGAGGCAAAAATCCTAACAGGAATGGGGTCTAATACTAAGAAATTTTTACTCTTAGGTGATCCGGCCCTCCGTCTGGCAATGCCCCAGCTGAAAGTCAACCTCTCCGTGTCGCCAGACACTCTCAGAGCCTTAGATGAGGTTAATATCTCCATTACAGTGTCAGATAAAGGTTTTCACGGCCAGAGCTATCTCAGAGTCTTTGACTCCGCCAGATATGTAACCTATAAGAGCCCACAAGGGGCGACAGTGCGATATTTGCTCCCCGGTGCCCCCTTGTTCCGAGGGGTCTTCCCGATAGAAGATGACCGGTTGGAGCACAAGGTGCGTATTCCCAAGGATATTTCCTATGGAAGCCAGAGAGGCAGAGTGAGCGTTTTCATCTGGAATGAAGAGACAGACGGGTGTGGTAAGGTTGACTCCCTCTATGTGGGAGGCACTGCCTATATCTTGAGCGAAGATACCCAAGGACCGAATATCACTATCGGCATAAAAGGGCAGAATTTCGCAGACGGTGATTACACAGGACCCTCCCCTGTTATCCAAGCCACGATAGAGGACAAAAGCGGTATTAACATCACCGGAGAGATCGGCCATAAAATAACCATCACAGTTGATAACAGGAAAATATACGATGTGACAAAGTACCTTGTCTGTGAGGATTCTTACCAAAAGGGAGTCCTTGAGTATCAACTGGAAAACTTAAGCGAAGGGGAGCACATCATTACCCTTAAAGCATGGGACACCTTCAATAACTCTGCCACCAAGAGTGTAGTCCTGATAGTGGCCTCTGAAGAGAAATTTTCCATCAGAAACGCCCTCTGCTATCCCAACCCGATGAGCTCTAAGACAGCGTTCACTTACGAGCTGACCCAGCCAGCTCAGCAGGTAAAAGTGAAAGTCTTCTCCCTCTCTGGCAGATTGATAGATGAGTTCGAAGGGGAGACCAACCGTGGTTATAACCGGGCTCCTCGGGGGCAGCCTTTTTGGATTCCTCCGGTTCCATTGGCCAACGGGGTTTACCTTTACAAAATAGTGGCCAGGAACTCCAATGGCAAGAAGGCGGAGATAATCGAGAAACTGAGTGTCTTAAGGTAATTTGCCCGCGGCTTATCAATAATTTAACCAAAAACAGCAGCTTATTAAACTATATTCCTTGAAGTTGACCTAAAAAGGAGGTAGTGAAGATGAAGAAAATTATATTCTTACTGCTGAGTTTTACTCTTCTGTTCTCCTGGTCTCCTCCAACAGAGGCAACCAACGAAAGCCAGGCAGCAGTGTTGATGCTGTTAATCAACCCTGGAGCAAGAGTTGGGGCTATGGGGCAATCTTTCGTCACCCTCTCAGACGAGGCCACCGCCAGCTATTACAATCCAGCTGGACTGGCCGGACAGAGACAACGAGAGTTCACCTTTATGCATACAAAATGGCTTCCCGGACTTGCCTTGGAAGATAACCTCTATTATGAGTTCTTAGGGTACTCCCAATACATAGAGGGTTGGGGCAATATAGGGGTAAACCTTGCCTATTTCTATATGGGCAAGCAGATCAGAACCAACTGGATCGGCGAGGAGGAAGGGACCTTTAGCAGCTATGACGCGGTGCTTTCTGTCTCTTACGGGGCGAACCTCTCCTCCCGTATCGCCTTGGGGGTGACGGCCAAATTCATCCAGAGCCACCTGGCAGATAAAGGAGCCGGTATTGAGAGAGGTAAAGGAGAGGGCCATTCTATCGCCTTTGACTTCGGGATTTTATACTATTCTCCCATCCCTGGACTTAGGCTGGGGGCAGCACTTCACAATCTGGGGCCTAATATCACTTACATCGATGCTGCCCAGGCTGACCCTTTACCCCTTAATATAGTGGCCGGTGCCTCTTATAAACTGCTGGACACCGAGTTCAACGACCTGTTGTTAGTGCTGGATTTCTATAAGCCGCTGGTTAGAAGGAAAGGCACTTTCCTGCAGTCTACCTTCTCCGCCTGGGCAGATGAAGATACTAAACAGGAACTGGAACAGATAGACATCCACGCCGGCCTGGAGTACACCTACAGCTCCTTCTTGGCCCTGCGAGCTGGATACTCCTATGACAAGGATGGTGATCTTAAAACCCCCACCTTCGGCTTCGGAATCAAGTACAGCCAATTTCGGTTCGACTTCGCTTATCTAACTGCCCAGGGGACACCTCTGCAGAACAACACCAGATTCTCCCTTACACTCGATTTTTAAGAGGATCCAAAATTGTCAGATATACATCCCAGGTGGGTTAGCCTCTGGACTCTGGTGTCTGTCCTCTTTCTGCTGTTTTCTGTAGACTCCGCACCCGCAGTTCAGCAGTGGAGGATTCTGGCCCTGAGGGTAGAATTCCCCCGAGAGAGGCCCGACAATCCCACTACCACAGGCGATGGTACCTTCGACCTCAGACAGTTGCAGGCTCCAGAGGTACAGGAAGCCTACTGGGGGCATTACTACGACACCCCTCCTCACAATCGCCAGTATTTCTGGTGGCATCTGGAAGCCCTGGCTAACTATTATCAAAAGGTATCGGACGGGAAGTTACAGATCAATTTTGATCTCTTCCCCCAAGCTTCTGATTCCAGCTACCGGATGCCCAGAGAGCTTCTAAGCTATGGCAATGGTCGCACCCACCAGCAGATAAGTCAGAAGCTGTGCGAGCTGCTTCGAGATGCGATCACCACTGCTGACTCGGTAGAGGGAACCAAGCTGGACTTCTCCTCCTACCAGAGCTTTCTGGTCTTCCACGCTGGTAGGGGACGGGAGACGGGACTGATAAATGACATCCCTTCGGCCTACTTATCTCCGGAAGACCTGGAAACCTACTTAGGGGGAGCAATCTCTGTAGATGGTGGGACCTATCAGATATCCGATGGCTGGATTATGCCCGAGGCGGCTAGCGAGAATGGCCAAGTTGGTCTCAACGGCCTGATGGCCGAGGTCTTCGGCCACCAGTTGGGCCTGCCCGGACTCTCCAACTATCAGGACAACCTCCCTGCTCTGGGGGGATGGAGCCTTATGGATACTGGTGCTATGAACCCTCTGCCTGGTGGACTATGGGGGTTTGTACCCTGCCACCCAATGGCCTGGGCCAAAATCCAACTGGGTTGGATTGAACCTGTAGTGGTGACTCAAGACACTACCATACAGATTGTAGCCACTGACATTCCCCTTGAAATAGATAGAAGAGAAACAACAGAGGAAAGAGGAGAAGCCAGCCTGAGCAAAGTTGGACCTTCCTCTCTTCCTAAGGCAGTGAAGATTCCCATCAACTCTCACGAATATTTCTTGTTAGAGAACAGACAGAGGCGGTGCCTCGCGGATTCAATGCCCAGGGTCACCCTTTCTGTGGGCGATACAGCCGGTGTCTGGCTTTCTGTAGACCGATATGACTCTTTCATCCCCGGTTCAGGCATCCTCATCTGGCATGTGGATGAGGCAATTATAGCAGAGAGACGCAGCAGGGGAGGGATTAACAACGACTATTTCCACCGGGGGATCGACCTGGAAGAGGCTGGAGGTTTTCAGGATATAGGCAACTATTACAGCCGAGAAGACCAGATCAACGGCTCGGAGGAAGACCCCTTCTATATAGGCAACCAGACGGAGTTTTCTCCAGCCACTGTCCCCGGCTCCCAGAGTAACCTGGGAACTGATACAGGGATAAAGGTGGTAGTGGAAAGCCCCCCGGCTGACACGATGACTGTCCGAATCAGCTTTGACCGCAATCTACCCGGCTGGCCCCAGAGGGCAGCAGCCTCTTTTGAGAAAAATCCCCCCCTTTACGGTGATGTAGATGGAGACGGCAGGCCTGAAATCCTTGCTGTAACCTGCAGAGGGGAGGTCTACCTGTGGAGCAGCAGTGGGGATTACCTCCGGAAGTTTTCTGTCGGTGTTCCGGTCTTCTCTGCCCCGGCACTAACAGACATAGACGACGACAGCCGCCCAGAATTAATAGTGGCCGACAGCACAGGGGCGGTGTCGGTCTGGAATTCAACCAAGGGGGAGCTTCTCTCTCGGGTTAACCTGCCCTCTGTTCCCACCTCCTCGGTGCTGATGACCGATGTTGACCAGAGTCTAGGTCCAGAAGCAGTAGTAGGGGCAATCGATGGTAAGCTCTACGTTATTAGTCCTCAACAGGGGCAGATCCTCTGGACGGTCTCCACCGGAGAAGGCTCGGCTTTAATTAAAATCGCTGCCGCAGATGTAGATGGTTCTCCATTTATCTTTGCCACCCGCAGCGCCTCTGAAGGCGGCATGCTTTTCTGTATCTCTAAAGACACGGACGGAGAGGTTTCGATTAAACCGCTTTACCAGTTTGCCCCTGCCAGTGGGATTCTCCGCCGGCCAGTGGTGGGCGACATAGATCTGGACGGAATCCCGGAGGTGGTGGCCCTCTGCTCTGAGGGAGAGGTGGTGGTAGTGGAGCCTGACGGCTCTCTGGAGCCCGGATTCCCGGTCCGACTTGATGACACTCTCTTCTGTTCACCCGTGCTGGGGGATGTTGACGGAAACGGCTACTTGGAGATTGTTGTCTCTGGTACTGACAAAATTTACGCCCTCGGATGTGGCGGTGCCTCGGCCGCCAATTTCCCCATCAGACTCCCCTTCAGGGACAAGGTGGGGCATATACTCTCTTCCCCGGTGCAGGCCGATCTTGACGGCGATGGACATCTAGAGATTCTGTTTGGTTCCTCGGTGGATAAGGTTTACGCCGTTAACCAAGAGGGTGGCTTACTTCCCGGTTTCCCCCTGACGACGGTCGGTTCTGTCTTCTCCTCCCCTATCCTGTTGAATATCGATGCGAAACCAGTGCTGGGTGTGGGAACGGACAGGGGGTTCCTCTACCTCTGGGACCTCTCTAAGGTAAACCCAGAGTTTTCCTCGGCCCGGATTATCTGGGGAATGAGAGGAGCAACGCCCCAAAATACCAATTCTTACCCTGATTCCCTGCTTCCTGGTGCCCCTCTGGGTAGCAAAAGACTTCTCCCCCCAGGAAGTGTCTATTGCTATCCCAATCCTGTGCAGGGCGCCAAAGCCACATTCAGGTTTTACCTGGGGGAAAAAGCGAATGTGAACATCAAGATATTCGACATAGTGGGCCAGCAGGTGGCAGAGTTGGAGAAACCAGAGACACAGACCCGGGCACAGACGGATAACGAACTGGAGTGGGATATCTCTGGATTGGCCAGTGGCCTTTATCTGTGCCGGATAGAGGCAAGGGGAGGCTCGGAAAAGAGGGTCGTCTTCCTGAAGGTGGCAATATGTAAATGAACTTTAGCAAGTTTACGATTCAACCGCAAAGGCCGCAGAGAACACATATGCCCTTGGCTGGCTTTGTGCCTTCTTTGGGTTCTTTGCGGTCGGCTAGAAAGTGTAAAATCTACTAAACCCTAATCAATCTATAGCGGAGAATTGAAGAACATAATTGTAAACAGTGGCCGGCAGATGCTGTGGCTGGGAGGCCTTCTCCTCTGGGCTTTGGTTTCTCTAGTAGGAATTGGTGAAGCTCAGAACCCTTCCCACCTCTGCTGGAAGGTGATTGAGACTGAGCACTTCAATATCTTTTATCACCAGGGAGAAGAGAGGGTGGCTGCCCTGGCCTCTGAGATTGCAGAGATGATCTATGAGCCGGTCACCTCGCTTTACCAGTTTCGGCCTGAGGGAAAGGTTCACATCGTGCTCAAAGACTATCAGGACTATTCCAACGGAGCGGCCTATTACTATCACAACAAAATTGAGATCTGGGCTACGGCTATGGATTTTGAACTGCGGGGCACACACGACTGGCTGTGGAATGTGATCACCCATGAGTTCACCCACATTGTCTCCCTTCAAGTGGCCAGGAAGGGCCCCCGCTGGATGCCCGGTCTTTACCTCCAGCTGTTCGACTACGAGGCAGAGAAAAGGGAAGATGTGCTCACCGGCTACCCGAACCGGGTGGTCTCCTACCCTGTTCCCGGCACCACAGTTCCGATGTGGTTTGCCGAAGGCACAGCCCAGTATCAAGCCGATGGTGCCCGCTTCGACCACTGGGACTCCCATCGGGATATGCTCCTACGAGTCGCTACCCTTGAGAATAAGCTTCTGACTTACCACCAGATGGGAGGATTTGCCAAGACCAGCCTGGGCAACGAGATGGTCTACAACCAGGGATACAGCCTGGTGCATTTTATAGCTGAACACCACGGGCAGGATAAATTGAGGACCCTGATGGCCCAGATGTCCCGCTGGCAGCATTTCAATTTTGATGGAGCGATAAAAAGGACCCTGGGGTTGTCACCAGAGGGGCTTTATCAACAGTGGCGGCAGTGGCTGCGAGAGAAGTACACACATCAGGTAGCCTCCATTAAGGCCAATCTGATCGAAGGTGAAAGACTAAGCAAGGGTGGTTATTATAATAAAGAGGCGGACAAGAAAAGGGGCGAACCCTTT
>CAZQSC010000032.1:0-3072 GCA_964595705.1 uncultured bacterium
GACCCTTTGGACGTCGTCGCATTCTTCCAGCTCATCCATCAAACGAAGCAGCTGCTGGGCTGATTTCCCATCCACCTTTACTGTGCTCTGGGGCACTCTGGTCAACTCTGCCTGGGTATATTCGATTTGGCTCTCTTTGAGTGCCTGTTTCACCTTCTCCAGATCTTCCACGGCGGTGGTGATCTCAAAGGCATCGTCTTCTGTCTGGATGTCTTCGGCCCCTGCGTCCAGAACCGCAGCCAGCAGGTCATCCTCTTGTAGGCTGTCCCTGGGGACGGTTATGAGTCCCTTCTGCTGAAACATCCAAGCTACCGAGCCGTTTTCTCCTAAGTTGCCGTTGTGTCTTTCAAAGATATGTCTAACCTCTGCCACGGTTCTGTTTCTGTTGTCTGTGGTGGCCTCCACCATAATGGCCACTCCTCCAGGTCCGTAGCCCTCGAAGACCATCTCTTCGTAGTCGACTCCAGGCAGCTCCCCGGTTCCTTTTTTAATAGCCCTTTCTATGTTGGCACTGGGCATACTGGCAGCTTTAGCTGCCTCGATGGCCGTTCTGAGCCGGGGATTAGCCCCCTCATCGCCGCCCCCCAGTCTGGCCGCCACCGTAATCTCCCGCATCAACCTGGTGAATATCTTGCCCCGTTCCAGATCAGTCTTGGCCTTTTTGCGCTTAATAGTGCTCCATTTTGAATGTCCGGACATATGCCTCAACCTCCTCCAAGGACAAGTTATTGTTGTTCCATCTTACTAAATAAAATAGTGTGATTTCCCTTCAAAAGCAAATAAAAAATGAGAGCTGGCTGGATTCCCCCAGGGTGAGGGCAGAAATGGAAAGCGGTGCTACCTGGAGAGAAGCACCGCTTTATGTCCCACTACCCTATACAGAGCTTAAAGAAGAGTTACTGATTTGGAGTAAACACTCAAGCCTCTCCCGCAGCCATCGGTGCCTTGAGCACCTTAGTTGTGAGCAGCTCGATAAGAAAACCATAGATAGCGCCCAATATTATTATCCACCAAAATATGGACGCACCTTTCCCCAAGGCACTAAAGCTCCCCGGGAGGCTAAATATAATGCCCATAAGTATTCCGTGCAGCCCCCACCAGATTTGCCAGGCGCTTATTCCAATGGCAAAACCCATAACTGTGCGGCTCAATATGATCCCCACGGCGAGATACCAGACCAATGGGCCAGAGGAAGCTGCCAGACGCCAGCATACAATCCCGAATAGCAAGCCTAATAAAGTAGTACTGATCAGACGCTTTGCGCTAAGCATAGGGAATCACCCCCTTTCAGGGTGGAGAAATGGGTAGTGGAACACATTTATCTCTAATCTTGCGTTTGGACACCCGCAGGGCACACAGAGATAAACCTATACCAGACGCAGTTGAAATCTAGGAGATGAGCAAAGTTTGTTAGCCAATAGGCAACCCTGCCAGGACGTGAAGGGTGAAACCGGGATGCGTGAAACGTGATTGGACACCAACATCGGAGTGGTTTTCACGTTTTACGTTCCACACATCATACTACACGCCAAGTTGACCAATCAGCCAAGGTGCGGCAACGATGCCCCCTGGCAGTCTTCACCTCTGCCTGGCATCGTCTATCCCTTTGCAGCCTCTTTGGCGGCGGCTGCTATCTTCTCACTGATCTCCCGGGGCACTTCCTCATAGTGTGAAAACTTGCGGGAGTGTAGTCCCCGTCCTTGAGTCATTGAACGCAAGACTGTGGAGTAGCGATAAAGCTCCGCCAGGGGGACCAAGGCCTTTATGAGCTGGAAGTTACCGCTTTGCTCCATCCCCAGGATTCTGCCCCGTCTGCCGGAGAGATCTCCCATAACATCACCCATATACTCTTGAGGCACCTTGACTTCCACCTCATAGATAGGTTCTAACAAGATTGGCCTGGCAGCAAGCACCCCCTTCTTTAAAGCCATAGAGCCAGCGATCTTGAAGGAGAGGTCAGAAGAATCTACAGGGTGGAAGGTGCCATCATAAAGGGTAACCTTAAGGTCAATAACTGGATAGCCGGCAAGCACTCCTTCTTGCATGGCCTCTCGGATGCCTTTCTCTACTGCAGGGATGAATTTACTGGGGATAGCGCCGCCCACGATGGCATCCACAAATTCGAAACCCTCCCCTCTGGGTTTAGGCTCAAGTTTGATGAACACCTCTCCGTATTGGCCGTGCCCACCGGTCTGTTTTTTGTGTCGATGATGCCCCTCAGCAGCGATTTGGATGGTCTCACGATAGGGAATTTTCGGCTCAGTGAGCTCCACATCTACTCCGAAGTTCGCCTTCAGCTTCTGCACAATCACCTCTAAGTGCAACTCCCCCTGACCAGAGATGATTGTTTGTTTCAACTCGTTGTCCACCTTGAACAGAAAGGTAGGATCTTCGTCGTGGAGCCGGGCCAGGCCGGTGCTTATCTTATCCTCGTCGGCTCTGGACTTGGGCTCCACTGCCATCCGGATTACCGGCTCAGGGAATTCTATGCCTGGCAGCAGAACCGGAGTACGGCGATCGCTTAAGGTGTCTCCGGTATGAGTCTGTCTTAATTTCACCAAAGCGCCTATATCTCCTGCAGAGACATTTCCAATTTCCTTGCGGATTTTACCATTCAGCAAATAGATCTGGCCGATCTTCTCGGTGGCATCTCTGGTGGTGTTCAGCACTTCATCGCCCGAATTCAATCTGCCTGAGTAAACCCGAAAGAAAGAGAACTCTCCCATATGGGGTTCGGAGACAGTTTTAAATACCAGGGCTGCCAGAGAGCCCTCCTCTGTGCACTTCAACTCCACCTCCTTGTCTGATCCGGGGATAGTGCCTCGAAGCGGGGGCACTTCAGCCGGGGAAGGTGCTAACCCGACAATGGTGTCCATAAGTGCATCTGTTCCAATATTGGCCAAGGCATCGCCACAGAGTACGGGGAACAGCTTCCTCTCCAGCACTCCTTTCTTTAACCCCTTTAATATCTCCTGAGGGGAAAGCTCTCCTTCTTCCAGGTATTTCTCTAACAGTTGGTCATCGGCCTCTGCTGCTGCCTCGATCAACTGCTCGCGCGCCCCCTCAGCTTCT
>CAZQSC010000032.1:3082-14302 GCA_964595705.1 uncultured bacterium
GACTCCAGGTCAGCGGGGATCTTTGTCTTTGAGGCTTTTCCGTTTTCATATTGGAGGAGTTTCATCTCCACCAAATCAACGATGCGGGAGAATCCCTCTCCTTGTTCTGCCGGCAGTTGCAGGGCCACTGCCTGACGGCTAAATCTTTCCGTCACTGCCTGGCAGGCCTGGCTGAAGTTGGCACGCTCCTTGGTCATAGAATTGACGAAAAAGAGGCAAGGCGTCTGGTATTTTGTGGTGTACTCCCACACCTTCTCGGTGCCTACATCCACACCTGAGACAGAGTCGAGCACAATAATGGCGCTGTCAGCAACCCGCAGGGCTCCTGCTACCTCTCCTATAAAGTCAGCATAGCCGGGGGTATCGATGATATTCAGCTTTCTGCCCCTCCAGTCACAGTGAAGCAAAGAGGAGGCGATGGAGATTTTCCTCTCCACCTCCTCGGGGCGATAATCGGAGACTGTTGAGCCTTCTTCCACCTTTCCTATGCGGTTTGTCTCCCCGGCGGAGAAAAGCATCGCTTCGGCCAGGGAGGTCTTCCCTGTACTGTTGTGCCCAACTAAACAAAGGTTCCTGATCTGGGTGGTTCGATACTCTTTCACGCTGTCTTACCTCCTTTTGCTTTTGAGAGTTAACAGAAAGATGTCGACTCCGAAGATGAAAATGACTATGTCTTTCTTTTCTATCTGTTCGCTAAGAATTGATTTATAGGTCTGGTGAGTTGGTTCCTACATTAACGGGAAATTACATACGGCAATTTAATAAATTTAAAGATGAAATGCAAGTAAAATTATCACAGTTACAGGTCCAAGCAGATAAGCATAGCTTTTGGCATTTAGAAATCTGCTGCACAATTGATGACTCACTCGTAAAACTCCCTCCCATCCCGGTACCTCGTAGTGCCTCGTTCGCTTAAAATTTGCACCCCAGCAAAATATTCTGGCTTACTGAACTTGCTATTCTCAAAAAAAACTGCCCCCGACGGACATTCCCCGTGGGAGCAGTTGGACTCTCTTTTTAAGCAGAGATAAAGAAGCAATCTTTATCTAAATTTATCAGAGCCTTAGATTCAGGCCTGCCTGGAAAGTGATACCCTCTTCACTGTGGTACACATCTTGATATTTCTTGGAGAAGATGTTGTTCACCGAGAGGAACAGGGTGGCCCTTTGCCACAAAGTCTGGTTGAATCTCAAGTGGGTCAGAAAATAGGCGGGTAACTCTTCTTCATTCTCCGGATCGTCAAATCTGCTGCCCACATACTCTTCTATCAAGGTCAGACTGAGCCCAAGACTCCTATTTGAATAGCTCAGTTCTGTATTCACCCTATGGTGAGGTCGGTAAGTAAGTTCCTTGTCCGTCTCCTTATCCTTGGTCTTCAGAAAGTTATATTTTATGGTACCTGTGAGGTTTTCCGTAAAGAGTTTGCTTTTTACCTCCGCCTCTGCCCCCTGAGTGAGGGCTTTCCCTATATTCCGGTATGAATAGACCTCATAGCGTTTAGCCCAGAAGCCCTGGATCATATCCCTGAGGTCGTGCCTGAACAGGGAGACTTTCCCGTGGAGGATGCCCCTGGGTTGCGCCTCTAACTCCAGGTTATAGCCCGTTGACAATTCAGGTTCAAGCTCTGGGTTCCCCATTATCCAAAATCCCCTTCCCCCAGGGTGCCGGGTCTGGCGATAGAGGTCTTTGAATGTCGGGGCCTTGAAGGCGTTGCCGACCGAGGCTCGAAGCCTAAGCCAATCGGTGGCTTTATACAGGAGCGCAAGTTTGGGATTAAAATGGGTTCCCCAAACCGAATGATGATCAAGACGGCCTGCAACAAGTAAGGTAAACGGTTTGAAAATGATCTCATCCTGGAGATAAAGACTCTCCATGTGTTGGGTCTCACGAGCAGGCAGATCCCCACCCTTTATCTTCTCGTACAGGGCCTCCGCCCCGAGGGTGGTAAGGTGCCTTTCGAATATTGTTCCTGTCCATCGCAGCTCAGCCCGATTCTTCTCCTCGTCGGTGACAGTAGCCTCCAGTGCACCTCCTATATTGGTTTCGTCGTGGCACTGGGCGCGGTAGCCTTTTACTACAAGACTGGAGAAATCTGGCAACCCGATTCTCCCCTCCAAGCCGAAATCGAACCTCTTGGCTTCTCGCAACGAGAGGTCTTCGTGGTAGTAGCCCCCTCTGATGGTCCAACGGTTCCGTCGGTCTTTCTCCCAGCCGAATTTTGCGAAGATGTTCTCCGTGTTATACCAGCTTCTTTCGCCCTCTTTCCCCTCGGTTCTGTTCCCATGGGCTGAGATCAGATATCCGAATTTCCTGAAAGGGGCCCCATGGCTTAGGGTAAGGGTCTTGGCATCGTAGCTGCCATACGAGAGGGTTGTGTTGAAGAAAGACTTTCTGGGCAATGCCCTGGTGATCACATTGCACACGCCACTGATCGCATCGCTCCCGTAGAGGACGGAGGAGGGGCCTTTTACCATCTCAACTCTTTTCACCATATCTGTAGGGATCTGGGTCAGCGGGTAGCGTCCCCCAATCCTTTCTCCATCTAGAAGGGTCAATGTATACCGTGAAGGTAGGCCCTGAATCTGCAATATATCTTTTGTCATGGGAGCAAAACTTGTGTTGAACCGAATCCCGCTAAGGTATTTCACTGCCTCTCCAGCATCCAGAGCGTTATACTTATTTATCTCTTTTTTGCTCACCACTGCAGTGGAAATAGGTGCGTCGCTGAGCAGATGGGCTGTCTTTGTGGCAGTGACCACTATCTCATCCAGCAGAATCGCGGATTGCCGCAGCTTGAAATCCAGGGTTATTCTCTGATTGGGCAGTAACTCAATTACCTTCTTTTCCTTTTTGTAGCCAACTATTTGGGCCACGATCTCAAATTTCCCGACAGGCGCATCGGGGATGAAGTATCTGCCCTGTAAGTCGGTGGCGGTTCCTAAGCCGACCCCTTTAATAAAAACCTTAACATTAACCAGGGGACTTCCAGTTTCAATATCCACGACCCTTCCCTCAATGATGCCTGAGGGTTTTGAGACCGCGATATGTGGCAAAGCAAAGACGAGTACCGCCGTTACCATAAGCTTCAGATATAAAGTGAGTTCTCTCATTGCACATCCCCTCCTTGTTCTTTTTCTCATAAGCTGTCCGAAAGGTCCGCTAACGCAATGCAGCGGCCTCCGCGGCATTTGTAGCGGAGGTCTTTAGACCTCCATAAGTGGCGACCTAAAGGTTGCCTACAGCGGTCAGCAAGGATAGAGAAACACTCAAATGGGTTCTTCGGATAGATTCTTGAGGCCAAGGCAGTAGAAAAAGAGGGAGAGGAGAGGGATTCTCCTTGTCTCTCCCTCTCCCTATCACCCTATCAGGTTTTCTCCCCCCTGCTCCTCTGCCCCTCTGCTCCCTTGCTGTCTATTTCACCTCAAAGGTCAAGGTTGCCGTGTAAGAGAGCCGGTCACATTTATCCTTGAGTTCCTCCGTGGGAGGGATCTGATGGTTTACGCGTATTATCCAGGGGCCCCAATGCACAAGCCTTATCTTCGCCTTTCCCTCGCCATCGGTAGAAGTGGCACAGGCAAAATCTTCACCAGTGGAGAAACCCGCATAGGTAGCAAGTACCTGACCGTATCTCACCGGTTTACCTTCGAACAGCACCTGAACAGGTAAAAAATGCCCACCACAACCCTTCAGTTTTCCTGGGTTCTCCAGCGGGATTATCTCCAGCTTGTGCCCCAAGGGCTTTGAGTAGGAATCAGAGCCTTCTCCGACACTCACCACTGCTTTGGCATACTGCTCGTAGTACTGGCTCAGGACAACATTGCTCAGTCCTGTCTTAGGCCCGATTTTATGGTGCATCTTGCCCTTTTCCATATACATAGTATAAAATCCCGGCTTCACCTCTGCAGCCAGGATATAGGTACCTTGTTCTGGGAATTCGACCTCGGTTGCTCCCAGTCCGCCCGGATTAGGAACCAGATTCTCAGTTTCACCTGAAGGTTTGACTAAATAGAAGCTCTTGAGGAACTCTTGCTGGTCCAATAGATCGTCTACCGGGTACCGGTGTCCCCAGCCGAAGTAGGCAACACTCCGTCCCCGCTCCGGAGAGTAGTCCGAAAGGTTAATCCACAGGGAATGGCTGAGAACTGTTCCCGGAAGGGCTATAAGAACGGCAGTTATTGCAGCTATTGAAATCGGTCTCACTCTCTTAAGCATTTTTTGACCTCCTTAGTGTTTTTGCAGGAAGGGAAGAGAGGACGGAAGGGGTGTCTCCCCCTCTCGCTCTCTCCCTTTCTCCTTCTCTCTATTTCTCTCCGCTGTCCCTTACATTCAGTCTTGAGGACAGAACTCAGGGTCGAAGGTTTCGGCTTCCGTCTCACCGATAAAGGTACTTCACGGCTCCCCAGGTTGTGCCCTCGACAGCTGTCGGTGGTTGAAAGGGATAAACGTACTTGAAGGTAACGAATCCGCTGTGACCTTCCTTGTCATAGTAGTCCAGCAGTTGTATCTTCGCGTACTTCCCGTCGGCCGTCCTGACCACAAAGACCTCCTTCTTCGAGGTGATCGTGGGCGGCATGCCTCCGGTCATGTTGTACCAGTCTATCATCTCGGGATTTACGCTAACCGTCTCCTCGTGTGGACTTCCCGGGAAGAGGGTCAACACTTCATCCACCGCATACTCCTCAGCGGGGGCCTCGGTAAGGGAGTCAAAATCTATCACTCCCATGTTCTTCACTCCACCGTTGCCAGGACCGCTGGTGCCGCAATTTGCCCTGATCTTGAGCCGTTGGAAACCAAGGTCCCAATCAAGGGAGCTTGCCGGATCGGACACTTCGATGGCGCTGCCCGAGGAAAAGCTGAAATATGTCCATTCCTCGTAGCTGTGGGCATCTATCATGTATTCCATGGTTCCAGCCGCAGGCCGAGTTAGTTTCCCTTCTGCCTCTTCAGCATAGCCGTAGAACAACCCGACAAACACCACCAGAAGGGCTGCCCAGATTGCCCTGTAAAATGACCGTTTCACCGTCTCCTCCTTTCTTTGTTTAGCTGTTGTGAACGGTTTCTTCCAAAAAGCCTATTCAACTTGCTATTCCACAATCATATGGCATCACCTCCCTCTAACGGGCTATCTTACCAGTCTCCTCACCTGATGGAGATAGCGTGCCACATTGGGCCGGGGATCGATTGCCTGCGCCGCCTCTAAGAGTTCCACGGCTCTGGCATATCTTTCCCGTTCAACCTCGACCTGTGCCTGTCGGACGAGCGCCTGGGCCTTTCTGTCACGGATGCGGGCAGCCCGCTCGTAAGCGATGATCGCTTCCTCCAGTTCGCCCGCTTCACGGTAGAGATCCCCTAAGGCTATCAAGGCATCGCCATCGAGCGGATTTTCTTCTAACAACCGCTCATATGCCATAAGGGCAGTTTTGCGGTCGCCACTCAGGTAGGCCTGCTTGGCCTCCAGCCGAAGCAGCTTGCGGTGCTGGTCAGGGCTGAAAGAAGAGGGACTCTCCTGTGCCACTTTGCGAGCCTGTCGCAACAGGCTATCCGCTTCGGCGGGCATACGCAGCATAATGAATCCCTCGACAGAGCGGAGTAGTCTATCGAGTGGGGGTTCCTCTCCGGCAAAGGCCTCCTTGTAGGCGGCCAGTGCCTCAGCCGGCTGCCGACAGTTCAGATATAGGTCCCCCAGAGTGGCCAAAGCCTCGGTGGATGCAATGCCCAGTCGGCGTGCACACTCTAACTTGACAATGGCCTGGTGGGGTTTCTCTAATGCCAAATGGGCGTTGGCTAACAGAAGCCACAGCTCTGACCGTTGGGGTTCGCGCGCTACCAAATCTTCCAACAACCGAATCGCCTCGCGATAGCGTTCCTGCTCGAGCAGACATTTGGCCAGACCTAAGGATGTATTGACATCGTCCGGTTTGAGAAGTAACGCCCGGCGGTAGGCTGTCTCAGCCGGAAGCGATTGACCCTGCAACAGAAAGGCATACCCAAGCAAAGTAAAGATCTCCGGGCCGGCTTGTCCGCTAATTAAAAGCGGGCCAAGCACCTCAGCGACCTGGTCCAGTTTCTCCTGCCGGATCAGGACTTGTGCGAGATGCATCCGGGCCCGAACAAACGTGGGAAACTTTTTGAGGGCGGCGCGATACGCCTCTTCAGCCTCTTCCAATCTGCCTCGCTGGAATTTAAGGTTGCCGAGGGCAAGATCAAGTGCAGCACTCGATTCAGAAGTGATCCTCGAAGCGAGCAACTCAACGGCCGCCGTCAGATCGGTATCCGCTAAGTCCGCAACTTGCCTTAAGAGTCCGGCCTCCCGGGAAGACACTGTCGGCTCCCGAGTCTGACTGGGAGGATGCTCCACATCTTTCGGCCCGGCCCAGGCCCTGCAGGGTGTGAAACTACCCACGGGGCAGGCGACAGAGAACAGAAGAAGAGCCACCAGACTATGGATAACCGGCAAACTTTTTTTTATCTTGCGTTTCGACTTTTGCATTTTTATCCTCCTGTGGCGCGAAGCGTAAAAGCGCAGAGCGTCCACCCATTCGCAGCCTACGCCTTACGGTCTACGGGTTTCCATCAATCCTCCAATTGAAAACGCAGGGGCAGCCGCACCCGGGTAGCCACCGGTTGGCCGTCCTTGGTTCCGGGTTTGAAGCGCCACTGCCGGACCGCTCGCAACGCCGCGTCCACAAAAATCGTTCCGGGAAATGACTCTTTGACCTCTATGTCACTCACCGATCCGTCGGCCTGCACCACAAAGACCAACTCCACCTTTCCCTCAATACCCTTAGCCCGGGCGCTCAACGGATAGAACGGAGGCACCTTCACCAGAGGGCGCGGAGGCTGATCCACCTCAGAGAGTTCAAGAACCATCTCTTCGGCGTTCAACTGAGGCTGGGATTCGGGGACCAAAGACAAATCCAGACTGAAATCGCCGCCTACATCCCCTAAGTCCAGACCAAGGGCGATCTGCAAAGGGGCCAATTGCTGAGGCGTCTGAACCAGCTTCGGTTTGGGCAATTTGGACTTGGCCGGCTTCGGCTGCCTCAGCGGCGACTGCTTGGGCGGAGGAGGTGGCTGAAACAGCGTGGTGGTATCCACCCGACGCAGGGAAAGTTCGGAACGGTCTTTTTGCCCGGTGGAAACCATCTCCGAAAAAGGCAAAAGCAGAAAGAGAAACAAGGTAAGGACAGCAGCAAGGATAACCGAACGCCAGGACCACATTGAGGCCTGATCGAAGTTTGGCGCCATAATTTTTCTCTTCCTCTCCATAGCCTACTCCCTCTGAGCAGCAATACTGACCTGCTTTGCGCCAGCCAACTTGCACTCGTCAATTACATCCACCAAAACGCCGCTTCGTGACTGCTCATCCGCCAAGATGATAACCGGCATCTCCTGTTCCCGCAAAAGCCTGGAGATAAGCCCGCGCAGCCCACTCAGCCTCACCTCTCTGCCCCCATAGACGATCCGACCATCTGCGGTGAGGGCCAGCAGGATGCTTTTCTTCTCTAAGCTCTGAGCACTGGCGGCCTTCGGCTTTTGCACCTCCACGCCGGTCTCTTCCACAAACACGGTGGTAACGATAAAGAAGATCAGCAAAAGAAACACCATATCCACCAAGGGAGAGATGTTGATCTCCGGACGCTCGTTGCTTGCATGTTCATTGTAGTTATGGCGCATCATACCAACCCCCTTCAGGGATTGCGGATTGGTGAGTGGTCATTCGTCATTCGTAAAACGTAATTCGTGCGTCCCCGGTTTACGTTTCCCGGTTTACGTTTTACGTTTCCGGCGTATCTTTCAAAAACCAAACACAAGTGACTCTCGTAGGTCACAAATCGAAGCTCCAGTTGCCTGCACATGCGCCGCAATTTCATCAAACCGAAGACCCCCGGAAGAGCGGTAACCAGTCCGAACTGGGTGGTAATCAGGGCCTGGCTGATGCCACCAGCTACCAGGTTGGCGGTGTCCACTCCTGTCTGGGAGACGGCCCAGAAGGTGTCAATCATCCCGAAGACGGTTCCCAAAAGCCCCAATAACGGTGCCGCCGCGACCATAGCCGCCAATATGAGCATCTGGCGCTCAAAGAAGGGCAGCTCTCTCTGACGGCACTCAGCCAGGGCGTCACGGATGCTTCCCCCTTCAGCCGCTCGCCCCAGCGCATAGGCAGCCGCCTGTGGCAACAGGCCATCATATCCCGACAGCCACTGGCTCACCCCCTGTAAACTCTCCCCACGAGCCATCCGGTGCTCAATCTCATCCTCTAAACCCCGAGGAGAGGATAAGGCATCCCTTAGGCGGCGGTGTAAGCTTAAGAAGTAAGCGCAGATACCAAAGCATATCAGGGCAATAGGGATAAGAAGTGGTCCTCCAGCCGTCCAGTAGTGCAATGCCTCGGAAAATTTCTCAATCATACCTCAGCACCTCGTGGCTTAAGACCGTTGATAAACCCAATCGCCGTTTGTTCCAATGTGCTAATGATCTTGCGCACCCGACGGGACAGGTAAGCGTGGGCCAAAAGCGTGGGAACCGCTATCATCAGACCATATTGGGTAGTGATCAAGGCCTCAGAAATCCCACCAGATAGGAGCCGAGCCTCGCCGGTGCCGAAGATGGTAATGAGCTTGAAGGTGTGCATCATCCCGGTCACCGTGCCCAACAATCCCAATAGGGGCGCGGCAGCGGCAGATACGGCCAACACGGCAAGATGCCGCTCGAGCACCGGGATCTCACCTGAGATGCACTCGTGCATAATCTCCTCGATGTGCTCTCTCGGCGCGTGCCGGTGCTCGATCCCTTCCAGGATGACCGGGCCCAGAGGCTCTCCCAACGAACGCGCCAGTTCCTCCGCCTCATCGATCCTTTCATGGCGCAACATCTCAACAACCCTATCCAGCGTAGGCCCGACCTCGGTGCGCAGTGTCAACAAAGAGATGAATTTCCAGATTACCAATACCACGCACAAAAGGCCGATCCCTAAGATCGGGATCATCACGATACCGCCCTTTCTGATGTGTTCAGGCCAACTTTCCCGGGCAGTGCGGATCTTAAAGGCATCTCCTAAGGTGACATCGAGGTGAGGAGCAGCCTCCTTTCCTTGGGCCAGGGCTTTGATCTGAGCCTCACCGTCGGGGTCAAGGCCGGTCACCACCGACGGTTCTGAACTCCCTAAGCGAGTGACCACCAGTCCGGCGAGGGCTCCCTCATCGGCTGCGAAATAGGTGATAGGGCCCACCAGAACAAACGTGCCTCGATGTCGAATCCCTTTTTCATCGAGGCAGAAACCCTGAAACCGCTGGCCGCCCAGATTATCCCGGTTGCGATGCGTTGCCAATGCCAACAGAGGATGGATGGCCTTCAAGGCTTCTGGACCTCCCTTAGCAAGCAGTCTATCCACCTCCTCCAGTTCTCCTGAAAGCCGCTGAGCCTCTGCCACACCCGCCCGGGTCTCCATCTCCCGGCGGTATTCTGAGGACACGGAAGCGACCAATTCCACCTCACTCTCCAAAAACGACACCTCCTCACGGAGCGCGGCGAAGGCCGATTCTTTCTCTCGTTGAAGAATGTGTAGCTCGTCAGCCTCCTTGCGCAGAGCAGCTACCTCCTCCTCAAGTGCCCGGATCTCCCCCACCAGAAGCTTGCGGGCAGCAGTAACTTTTGACCGCATCCGATTTAATTGGAGCGTGGTTTGCTCGATATTCTCCTTTGTTTCTTGAATGGCTTTACTTAAATCTACCGGGGCATCCGCTGTCATCACCGTCAGAGGAAATCCGAGGAACACATCAGCCACTAAGACACCAAGACACAAAGCACTTTTTATTCTTAGTGCCTTCGTGTCTTTGTGGCGATGATTGAAAAATCTATGCCCACTGTTTTTGCGTTGCATGTTGTCCTTTCCGTATGGGTCAGTTGGTAGTGGCGACTTATGGAAAATCCCTCCTCCTCCCCCACCGTGACATAAACGTCACGGTTCGGGTACCAGACTCCAGCCTCCCTCACCGAACCGTGCGGTTCATCGCACGGCCGGAGGGGTATCTGCGGCGGGGCTTCCTCCCACCCTTAGCGGCAGATGGACGAAATCGGCGGTCTTTTCGTGCCGATAGAAGGCAATGGCCTTACGCACCTCGGCGGCGATCTCGGGACGCCACTCCCATTTCCAGCCGTCCCCAATGGGTCGGCCGATCCCGGCCATCCGGTCGTCCACCGAAACCGCGAAACCCTGCGCCAGTCCCAGATAGATCACGTCCATCTCCTGCGAGCGGCCGGAGTCGGTCTTTAGAATCTCTTTGACCACGTGGACGCCGTATTGCAGGCGTTCGATCTCTCCATAGAGGCTCAAGACCACCTGCAATCGCCGAGTGACCGACTGCTCCGATGTCTTCTGTAATTGATCGAAGGCCTTTCTCAAGGGAGACGTTAATAACGGCGGAGGCAACAAAGTTCGCCATCCTTTTAAGTCCGCCTCAGCCCGACGGAGCGCAGGGAGGCAGCCATCAAGTGCCTCCTTTAGGGTTTTCTTGCGCTCAAGCAACTGGGCTCGCTGGGCTTCTGCGAAGCGCTCTTCTCCCCGCGCTACGGCAATATCTTGTTCGAGGGTTTCCTTCTCCTTCAACAACAGGGCGCGTTCCTGCTCCAGTTGCGCCCTTTGCTCCTCCCAGCTTTCCTCCTCTTCGGTCAATGCCCGGCGCAACTCCACCCACTTGGCGACCAATCCCTCAAGCGTAGAGGTTGTAGCAGGGGATTCATCCGCAGCGGTCCACTCTGCAAGGATGAAAAAGAACGCACAAAAAAGTAAAAGATAAATCAAAACTTTAGACTTAGTAGACCGCAACGAGCGCTCGCCCACCCGTCCTCGGGTGGGCACCGACGGTCCGGAGATGGGCCTTAGAGCTTCTGTTGCGGAGTACTGAGAGTTCAAAGTGACTTTATACATGTGTCAAACTCCTTCCTTGCCCACAGCCGCGGACGGAACCACGGCTGTGGGCTATTTTTCTTCTCATCCGTTTCACTCCACTGAGGAGAAAGGTTTAAAACTCCACCTCTACTCCAGCATACACGATCCGACCCGTGTAGGGGGCATACATAAACGCCGCATCATCAGGGTGTCTCTCATCCTGGACGTAGTCAAAGAGGTTCTTCGCTCCCACAAAGGCCGTAATCCCCTGCTGGGGGAAGCTCCTGGATAGCCTGGGATTCACCACCCAGAAGCCATCGGTATGCTTG
>CAZQSC010000032.1:14312-16896 GCA_964595705.1 uncultured bacterium
GATCTTACTGTTGGGAGCGGTAACATCTTCGTCCTGACAGTAGTCGATGTACATTCTGCCGGTATAGTTGGCATCCAGCACCGCATTCCAGTTCCCCGGCGAATATCTCAGCTTGACGCCTCCGGTCACTTTGGGCACGCGAGGGATGTATTTGCTATCCGCCGCATATTTCCCCCCGTGGGTCTCTACCCAATCAGCTCGCTCTTTCTCATACTGCGCATCGGTATAGGTCAGATTGAGGTCAAGCTCGAGATCCCGGATCAGAAGTACGCTGGAACCTAACTCGATTCCCTGGGTATAGGCGTCCCCGATGTTCTCCCATTCGTAGGTGTAGCCCAGTTTTTTGGATACTTCACTGGCGTCTGCAAACCCAATCTTATCCGTGAGGTTGGTGCGAAAGAGATTGGCACTGAGGATGTATCTGTCAGCGACATAATCTGCACCTAAATTCAGGCTCATGGACTTTTCAGGTTGCAGATCTGCTGGTTTATTCACTCTGGGAGAACCGCTGCACAGATGCAGATCCTCGCTGAAGCCGTAAGGAACCCTGAACCCGGTGCCCGCACTGGCCCGTATGGTGAGTGCGGAGGAGGGTTTGTACATCAGGGCCAATCTGGGATTGAAGGCTTTTTCGTCGTACTCCAGTGTACGCCTCTCGACGGGAGCGCGCTTACCGGAACCGGCAAAATCATCTTCCGACTTGTGGCTGTCAAACCGTGCTCCTGCCACAAACTCCAGATTATCCATGACGGCAAATTCGCCCTGAAGATAAACCCCCACCTCGTCGGCGGACTTTTCGCTTTCGGCTCGGTAAGGCTCCCCGTAATTGGGATCATCCTCATCTACACTCACATACTTACCCGTTTCCTGCAGCTTATTCCGACTGTATTGCACCCCTGCTAACAGGCGATGCTTTCCCAGCAGGCGGTGGGAATAGTTCACGTCCACCACGTAGAGCTCTTCCTCAGCAAGGTAAGGCTCCATCTCGTCTACCGGAGGCACTTCCCCGTGGATAGCTTCATAGTCCCCTAAGAAGGTATCGTTGGTCGCATTGCGATCGTGGTGACAGTAGCCAAAGTTCGCCGCCAGTTCGCCGCCGTGGGAGAATCTCCTCTTGTATCCGATGCCTGCCTCATAGCGGGCCGTTCTGATGTGTTCCGCCCCTGCGGCAAAAGGATTCTCCCAGGTGGCTAACTCACCGCCCTGCCGATGTTCGTTGATGGTCCGTCCGGTAAAGGTAAGCTGGTCGTCTCCGAACAGCTTATACCAGTTTACTCGAACCCCACTCGAGATGTTGTCCGTCTTGACCCGGTCGGTAATTTTGTCGTCGTTCTCATCAATCTCATCGCCGGTATTCTTCTGAGCCGTCACCATAACATCCATGTGCTCCGCCCTGGTGGAGGCGGATACGGTGTAGTCGTTAGTGTTGTGACTCCCCAAACTGGCCGTGACCTTTACCATCGGTTCTGCGGTCGGCCTTTTGGTGATGATGTTGATCACCCCGGCAATGGCACTTGAGCCGTAGAGGGCTGAGCTGGCCCCTTTGACGACCTCGATCCGCTCGATGTTTGCGGTGGGCACCTGCTGAAGTCCATACACACCCGCCAGCCCGGAATAGATGGGCTGCCCGTCAATCAACACCTGAACGTGGCCCGATTCCAACCCCTGCATCCTCACGATGCTGAAGTTACAGTAGGAGCATTGCTGTTCTACCCTTATGCCAGGCATACCTTCCAGGGCCTCATAAAGGTTCACCGCTCCTTTGGCCTCAATGTCCGCACTGGTGATGATCTCGGTGCGCACCGGAACGTCTATGAGCAGCTTCTCCGTCTTAGTTCCGGTTACCACGACCTCTTCTAACTCAAAAGACTTCTCCTTCTCCTCTTTCTCTTGAGTCAGGACTGGTTGCGGTAGACTTATGCTTAAGCCCACCAACAACAGCAACACACCCACTACCTTAACTGTACTCCGCATTGTACCTCTCCTTTTTCCACAGACCCTGTCAGGCATAATGCCTCACAGGCCTGGATGGTTAGCTTCTTGATTAAACGTACCAACCCTTTGCCTGTCGCACGGCAAAATACCCATAAGCGCCAGAGCAGCCACCAAGACTGCGGCCGCTTTGAACCTACATCGCTTCTTTCATCCATCCATCGCTAAGACCCTCCTCCTTTGAAGTGCGAACCTGCGTAAAAAAGCCCCTGTACGGGCCAGGACGCTCATCAAGACCGTTGCAACGATCGTTTTCTTCCATCCAATCGCCAAACCCTTCTTAGCTTGAAGGGTAAACCGGGCCCATCCAACGGATCTATGGGCTGAAAACCTCCATCTCTCTATGTTGCCCTGGAGAGGGGCACCCCACAAACCCCTCGTTGTGATGTACTGAATGTATAAATCCGCGAAGAAAAGACCTCCTTCTTCGAGGTGATCGTGGGCGGCATCCCTCCGGTCATGTTGTACCAGTCTATCGTCTCGGGGTTTATGCTCACTGTCTCCTCGTGTGGACTTCCCGGGAAGAGGGTCAACACCTCATCCACCGCATACTCCTCAGCGGGGGCCTCGGTAAGGGAGTCAAAATCTATCA
>CAZQSC010000033.1:0-16864 GCA_964595705.1 uncultured bacterium
GTGTTTAGGGGAAGGAAAAAAAATAAGGTTTAATAAGGACCTATTCCCCTCGGGCCTTTTCTACAGTCTCTCTTACTGGAATGCCCTGTTCTCTCCGGGACTCACCCGGGGCTTTGAGTCGCTCAGCAGGCTGAAGCTTTGGATGCTTTTGGTTCCCCTGGCCGTTCTGGCGGTAATCCTCCTGGGCCGCAGGGCACGCAAACCCAGCCTTCCTGTTCCTATGGCTGTCGCCACTACCGGTTTCGGAGGTATGGCTTTCAATATGGTTTTGATCCTTGCGTTTCAGTCTCTCTACGGTTATGTCTATCATATAATAGCACTTCTAACTGCTGCCTTTATGGTCGGACTAAGTGCCGGAGCTCTGTTGATGCTCAGAATTATAAAACGGAATACGAGGGAAAAGCCTCTTTTGATCTGTTTGGAGATGCTAATTCTCTCCTTTTCTCTGCTATTGCCCTTTGTCCTTATTTATTGTCACGCTGAGATTGGGCATCCTCTGGTGTTCCACTCGATGCCAGGTGTGTTTTTCATCTTAAGTGCTATTTCAGGATTCTTAGTGGGTTCGGAGTTTCCTCTGGCTAACAAGATATATCTGAGGGACAGGGGTGAGGTGGGCCAGGTGGCCGGGATGCTTTACGGTGTTGATCTTTTAGGCTCCTGGCTGGGTGCTCTGGCAGTCTCTGTCGCCTTGGTCCCTGTGTTGGGAATACTGCAGACCTGTCTGTTGGTGGCTGCGCTTAAGCTGTTCAGCTTTCTGTTGGTTGTTGCCTTGCCCTCGTCAGAATAGGAGGTTGATGATCAACGTGAGAGATTTTGTCGAGATTTGTTAAATGGCACAGAGGATAATATCGTAGAGACGACCCGCCGGGCAGTCTCTACGAAGGCCGGTCCATATCGCTAAGGCTGACTAAAATTCAGCTGGGTGCGGTCAAGTGATCTGCGGGATTCCATTTTTCGACAGAGTCCGGAAAGTTGGTGATTTCATCCGGAAGCGCAAACGGATTTTGCCAGATAAAAGAAAGCCGCTGCCAGAAGAGCTGACGCGGGGACAGTCAGCACCCAGGCCAGAAAGATATCTCTGGCCACATACCATCTGACGGCACTGATTCTGCAACTGGCGCCTGTGCCCATTATGGAGGAGTTGACCACCTGAGTGGTGCTCACCGGCCCACCTAAGATGGCAGCGGTAGCAATGATAAGAGCACAGCAGGCCTGAGAGTTGAAAGAGTGAATAGCCTCTACCCTGTAGATCCTTGTACCGACAGTTCTAAGTATCCTCCACCCCCCGGTGAACAACCCCAAAGAGATAGCTAAAGCACTGCCCAGCATCACCCAGAATGGAACAGAGAAGCTCTGACTGCTTTTGGTAGCCGCCATCAGCCCCAGGGTGATAAGTCCCATAGCCTTTGGAGCGTCGTTGGCGCCGTGGCTGGCAGCCAAGAAGGTTACACTAACTGGTTGTACCCCCTTGAAAAATCTGTTAATCCCCCGTGGAGAATTGCTAAATAGAGCGACCAGGAGCTTCATAGAGAGATATGCCAGAATTATCCCAATAAGGGGGGTGGCAAACATAACCAGGATAACTTTCCAGAGCAGACTCCACCAGTTTATGGCCTGGGGCCCATAGGTTATTAAGATTGAGCCTACCAGGGCTCCGATTAAGGCATGAGATGAGCTGGAGGGAAGTCCCCACCACCAGGTGATAAGGTTCCACGCAATTGCTCCCCCAAAGACGGAGAGAACTAAAATCCCTGCATTACCAGAATTAAAAACTGCAGGGAAAACGATACCTCTACCTATGGTAGCGGCCACAGCGGTGCCAAATATCCAGGGGCCAACAAATTCTCCCACAGAGGCAATTGCCAAAGCCTTTCGGGGAGATATCGAGCGAGAAGCTATTGCTGTTGCCACCACATTACATCCGTCGTGGAACCCATTGCTAAATGCAAAAATAAATCCCATCGCCACAGCGGCCCACAAGATGTTAGTTTCCATTATCTGTTAAAGCTCTCTTCCTATTCAAAGATGGTCCTGGTGCTGTTTTAGCTTTAGCAAGCTCTCCTGGTGGCTTTCTCGATCCGTCTTATAGACCTGAAAGATTGTAGCGGAGACCTTCAGGTCTCCATAAGATGGAGGTCTAAAGACCTCCGCTACTTATTCTGGTAAAGGCCCTGGTAACCTATTTCTACTGGTTGATCCAGTTGGAAAAAGAGGAGCTGCATCACCCGAGCGTCCTTCTGAAGCCGCAACCCCTTTGGGTTGTACACCACAAGCAGACCCTCCCCTCTGCCTGAGTAGCCGGCGTCCCAGACGGCCGAGACCACTGTAGCACCACACCGCAGAAGCGAAGAACGAGGCCTGCCCAGAGCAATCACATCCTTAGGAAGATTAACTATCTCGTTGTAAACGATCTTGTATGAACCCGGAGGAAGTTCTATCCATCCGGATTTCTCGAAATCAAGCCTTGCGCATTCAGGGAGTTGCCTATTTCTGTTTTCTAAGCCAATACTGCCTTTTTCCTGCCAGCTCCAGATCTCTTTTACCGTAAGGTCAATCCCGTTCTCCTGGATTTGAAGCTCGGGAGCAACTATCTCCTCCACCAGGGCTGGCTTCTGATGCAGCATCTCAGTCAAGCTATTTTTAGAAAGCACACCACTCATTTGCCCATCGCCAATTGATATTTAGCTGAATAGACCTCCAAAAAAATAGAGCGGGAAACGGGGCTTGAACCCGCGACCTCCACCTTGGCAAGGTGGCGCTCTACCAACTGAGCTATTCCCGCTTTACAATATATAAAATATAAACCAAGAGGAAAAAGTCAAGCCTTTTTCCTCTTTCTCTACAGGATTTTTTTCCATTACTCACAAGTCAAAATCTGAAATATCTTTGAGAATTAGTCTTACTTCACCCTGCCTTCTTGAGTCCCTCTGAGTTCACATCTCTGCACATAATTTTCTGCCAGACGGAGAAACTCGTTCATCTGCGCAGTGCTATATGGTTTCCTATTACAATAAGTTGGATCAATAGACTGGTGAGGTTCGAATTGCTGTAGCACCCAGTACTTTGCCCCTTCAAGCCATCTGCCTATCTTATCTATGTCGTTCCCATCCAGCAGTCCGGGAACAACAGTTGTCCTGAACTCATACTCTACTTGGCCCGCCTTAACCAGCTGCACGCTCTCTTCTATCTTGTTCCTGTCCACTTTTGCTCTCACCACCTCTTCGTATCTCTCTAAAGGAGCCTTCACATCCATAGCGAGATAGTCTAAAAGTCCCTTCTGGCAAAGCTGCCGCAGCATCTCCGGGTGGGTGCCGTTGGTGTCTATCTTAACCAGGAAACCTTCTCCCTTAACCTTTTCTAAGAAGAGAGGTAAGTCAAGATGCAGAGTAGGCTCCCCACCAGTTACAGAGATACCGTCCAGAAGTCCTTTACGGGAACGGAGGTGTTCGAGCACCTCCTCTTCGGTTATGTCGGGCATCTGCTGGTGGTGCAAGACCAACTGTGGGTTGTAACAATAGGGACATCTAAAGTTACATCCTCCCAGGAACAAGATCGAGACTATCTTTCCGGGATAGTCGAGGAGAGAGGTTTTCTGTAAGCCTTTTATAAACATCTTTTATCTCACTTAGGCTGGAAGCGGCTTCCACCAGATCTCCCTGGTGATCGAAGAAAAGCACGGTGGGGGTAGAGCGGACATCATATTTTCGCGCCTCTTCTAACCCTTGTGGGGTTCGGGCATCGATCTTTTCTCCTGGCAAATCCAGTTTTTCCACATATGCCTTGGCCAGGGAACATTGAGGGCATCTCTCAGAAAAGAAAAATTTATAACTTTGAATCAAGCTGGGGCCGCCCTGAGGTTTGGCCTCCACTGTCGGTCTGCGCTCCAAGGGGGCAGTGAGCTTCTCTACCTCGTACTCTAACCGTTGTCTGAATTCCTCCTTTTTCCCCACATTCCAGTTCACCACTGGGCGGTAATATCCTACTACCCGGGAGTAAACCTCTGTTGTCTGATGGCAGGTAGGACATTCTGATTGTTCCCCCTTCAAGTAGCCGTGAGTTCTACAGATGGAGAATGTGGGAGTTATGGTGAGATAAGGTATTCTGAAATTGGAGACAATCCTTCTTATCAAGTTTTTGCAGGCCTGACCACTGGGCATTCGTTCTCCCAGGAAGGCATGGAAGACTGTCCCCCCTGTATATTTGGCCTGCAGTTCCTCCTGGTGCTCTAAGGCCTCAAAGATGTCGTCTGTAGTCCCCACAGGCAGCAGGGTGGAGTTGGTGTAGTAGGGCACCTGCTCCCCAGCGGTGATTATGTCGGGGAACTTCTCTTTATCCAGCTTGGCCAGACGATAGCTTGCCCCCTCAGCAGGGGTTGCCTCTAAGTTGTAGATATTGCCGGTCTCCTCCTGAAAGTCCTGGATTCGGTTGCGCATAAAATCGAGCACCTGTAGCGCCAGCTTCTTTCCCTCCGCAGTGGCGATACCCTTGCCCAGCAGGTTCAGACAAGCTTCGTTCATCCCGATTAAGCCAATAGTGGAGAAATGGTTATCCAGGGTGTCTAAGTAGCGTTTGGTGTATGGGAGAAGTCCCTCCTCCATATTCCTTTTCACCAGTTTGCGCTTAATCTCGAGGGAATTTTTGGCCACAGCCATCAACCGATCCAGTTTCTCAAAGAATTCCTCCTGACTGTTGGAGAGGTATCCTAAGCGGGACATATTTATGGTGACCACACCTATGGACCCGGTTGACTCTCCAAAGCCAAATAGTCCTCCGGTCTTTTTTCTCAGCTCCCGCAGGTCCAGTTGCAGACGGCAGCACATTGAGCGCACATCGCCGGGGTTGAGATCCGAGCGGACGAAGTTCTGGAAGTAAGGGAGGCCATATTTTGCCGTCATCTCAAACAGAAGTTCGGCATTTTTGTTATCCCAGTCGAAATCTTTTGTGATGTTATAGGTAGGGATAGGGAAGGTGAAGACCCTTCCGGTCATATCCCCTTCGGTCATCACCTCTAAGAAGGCTCGGTTGATCATATCCATCTCCCGCTGGTAATCCCCGTATTTTTCGTCGATCAGTTGGCCTCCGACGATGGCGTGCTCTTCCCTCAGATCCTCAGGCACTGTCCAGTCAAAGGTGAGGTTAGTGAAGGGGGTCTGCCCTCCCCAGCGGGAGGCGACATTGAGGCTGAAAACAAACTGTTGGATGCTCTGCTTGACTTCGCTGAACTCCAAGGCGTCTTTTCGCACAAAAGGCGCAAGGTAGGTGTCGAAGGAGCTGAAGGCCATTGCCCCTGCCCACTCGTTTTGCAAGGTTCCCAGGAAGTTGACCATCTGGCCTAAGGCTGTCTCCAGATGCTTCGGCGGAGCAGAGCCAACCTTATTGGGCACTCCGTTGAACCCTTCCAGCAGCAGTTGTCTCAGGCTCCAACCGGCGCAGTAGCCAGTGATGCCCATACCCAAGTCGTGGATGTGGAAATCGCCGCTTCGGTGGGCATCGGCTATTTCTGGAGGATAGACCTCCTCTAAGGTGTAGTTAGCTATGGCAGCTCCAGCAGCGTGCATCAAAAGGCCGGAGAGGGAATAGTCGGAGTTGCTGTTCTCGTTAACCCGCCAGTCAGATTGGTTCAGATAGTCACCGATAGTCTCCCGGATATCCATCATCACGCTCCTCTGACGGCGGAGCTTTGCCCTCTGCGCCCGGTACAGGATATAGGCCTTGGCCGTCTCCGCCTGCCCATTCTCAATAAGGACCTTCTCCACTAGATCCTGGACCTCTTCCACCGCAGGCACTCGCCCGTCTCGATAGAAGATCCTCAGAATAGAGACCACCTGGTCGGATATGTTCTGGGCGACGGTGCGGTCATTCCCCCCCACGGCCTGGATTGCCTTGAATATCGCATTGGTGATCTTCTCTTGGTCAAACTTCACCAATCGGCCGTCTCGCTTGCGAATCTGGGAAATCTCACCCTCTGAACTTTTAGTTTCCATCTCGTCCTCCTTCTGTTGCTACAAATAAATTTAACACCCCAGAGAGTACTTGTCAAGAAAAAAATACTATATATCGTGGGATTTTTCCCTCTCACCACAATAAATTGTGTTTCTATGCGATATCAGGGCACATAGGAAGGCCAGTTTGGGGATTATCTAAAAAAATTTTTGACGCTGCTTGTTAAATGTAGTATATTTATGTATCCACTGGAGCGGTGATAACTGCTAACTAACTGTGGAGAAGGAGGGATCTGCTGTTTACTCCTGTCTATTTAGCTCTATATGCTGAAATGCACTATACTTTCCCTCACTGCCCCAGTTTCCTGAAGAGGCGGCAGCCAGAGATACTTGCCGATGCCCCCTTTCGGGTTGAACCATCCACACAGTTGCCCATTTTATGTTTGATTAAAGACGCCAACCTCTACCCCATCTGGTTAGAACAGGTGTCTGTGTGTGTTAGATACAGTTCCGGCCGTTCACAGGTGGTCTGTTTCCCGGTAGAGGAGAGGATAGAGAACCTGATCTGGCACAGGGTGTTTGCCATAGATCCGCTGGAGACAGGAGTGGCGGCTGTTGATGTTGAACTGTCGTTTCGGGACAAGAAGAGAAACCACATAGTTCGGAACGACAACTATCGTCATACCAGCCATGCCCCTCTTGTTGTGCAGATAGCCTCTGAGCCTCTTCCTCGAAGCCAGGGTTGGTATTATGGGGAGACACACTTTCACAGCCTCTACACCTCTGACCAGGTGGAGTTCGGCAGCCCTGTAGCTGCTGCCGTGCAAATGGCACAGGCCCTGGGATTGGGCTGGATGGCAGTTACCGACCATTCCTACGACTTGGATAACTATCCTGGGGATGTGGTGAGGAACAGTCCCACTCTGCCCCTTTGGGAGCAGTTGAGGGCGGAGGTGGCGGAATTAAATCTCAAGACGAACAAATTTGTAACCTTAATAGGAGAAGAGATCTCCTGTGGCAACAGGTGGGGGAGGAATATCCATCTGCTTGGATATGGCATCGAGCAGTTTATCCCTGGCTCAGGTGACAGTGCGGAAAAACTGTTTAAGGTTTCACCGGAGCTGTCTCTTGGGGAGGTCCTTGCCAAAGTGCAGGGCCAGGGAGGTGTAGCTTATGCGGCCCACCCCTGTGCGGTGACCCCTCTGCCTCAGAGGTTCATCCTTCAGCGCCGCAACTGGCATAACGCCGATTTTGAAGAACCCGGTTTAAGCGGACTTCAGTTCTGGAACGGACTGAAGGATTTAGGCTTTCATCGGGGCCGACAGAGGTGGATCAAGTTGCTTCTGGCGGGCAAGCGAGTCTTCGCCTTAGGGGGAAATGATGCCCACGGGGATTTTAACCGCTCCCGTCGCATCAGAATTCCTTTCCTACATATAGCTGAAACCGATCACAATTGCTTTGGGAAGGTCCGCACCTGCCTCTTGGTGAAGGGGAAGTTAAACGAAAAATCCGTTCTGGATGCCCTCCGCAACGGACGCTGTATCACCACCGATGGCCCATTTGTAGCCTTCCAAATGCGAAATAAACAAGGGGAAAAAGCTGAGATAGGCGGAAGTCTCACCGGCAAAAGCTTTACCTTACAGATGGAGGCAAAGACCACTGAAGAGTTCGGAGAATTTGAGAAAATAGAGGTCTTTCAGGGGATTATATCTAAAAGAGAAGAACGCAAGATCAGAGTCTTCAGAAGGCCTTGTTCCCGCTTCGCCAGCATACCCGATCTGAAGGCAGAAGAGCCATGCTACTTCCGGATTGAGGCACAGACCAGAAAGGGGAATCTCTGCATTACAAATCCGATTTGGATTCAACCAGTTGTTTGACTTAGTATTAGGAAATCCAAAGGGGCTATTTTTACGGCTATACTCACTTTTCTCAATTTTTTCCCTTGTGTAACGAGAGAAAGGTTATTAAATTATTGTAGATCGGCAAATTTTGGGATGGCAGTTATTATTACATGGGAATTAATTTCCACCCTAAGACTTAGGAAACCAATGAATTGGGCTCTGACCTTTATCCCAATTTGTTGGGTTTTTCTTCTGTAGCGAGGGTAACTCAATTCATTCCGCCGTCATTCTATGGCCTTCTACCCCAGAAGAGGGGTGTAGGAAGCGTCTCCATGTGCCGATAAGGTCGGGCTCTGGGTAACCCTCCTACAGGAGATAGCTATAGGGCAACCGGCCGGTTATCCCCTACAAGTCTCCCTTAAAAACATTGTCTATGCCCCATAAAGGGGCTACGCTACAGTTCTTAAACAGCGTGTAAGACCGGGGTTTATCCCGGCCGTCAGAGGTTACACCAAGGAGGAGGGATGGAGAGAAAAGTCCAGGTTGGACTGATAGGTTTGGGAACAATAGGGCGGGGTGTTGCCAGATTGTTTCTGGAACGCTCCTCAGAGCTCTCCCACGGCAGGGGATTTGATCTCCAGTTGGTTAGAATCGCTGACTTAGATATTACTACCCCCAGAGGGATTGATCTGCCTGGGGAGATTTTGACCACGGATGCCTATCAGATAATTGACGACAGCCACATTTCTGTTGTAATTGAGCTGATCGGAGGGATAGAACCTGCCAGGACATACATTCTTAGTGCTTTGGAGAAGGGGAAGAGTGTGGTCACCGCTAACAAGGCTCTGCTCTCCCAATACGGGAAGGAGCTTTTGCAGGCAGCAGAGAAAAACGGTGTCCATCTGTTCTTTGAGGCCAGTGTCTGTGGGGGTATACCCATAATCCGCATCCTCAGGGAAGGGCTGGTGGCCAACCGCATAGAGAGACTTTACGGGATATTAAACGGAACGACAAATTATATCTTGACCAGGATGACCCAAGAGGGAAGCAGTTTCCAGGAGGCTTTGCGCCAGGCCCAGCAGAGGGGATATGCCGAGGCTGATCCCGCCTTGGACATCAGCGGTCAGGACGCGGCTCAAAAACTCTCCATCCTGTTGAGGGTGGGCTTCAACGCCTCCATTCAGGTAGAGGATATCTTCTGTGAGGGAATTGAAGACATCGCTCCCCAAGATATAACATACGCCAGAGAGCTGGGCTACACCATTAAATTATTGGCGATTACCAAGCGATTAGAGAGTCGGATTGAGGCCCGTGTTCACCCGGTGCTTATCCCCTCCGGGACACTCCTGGCAGATGTGAGAGATGAGTTTAATTCGGTAGAGCTTACTGGCGATGCCGTGGGCACTCAGATCTTTTATGGCAAAGGTGCCGGCGAGATGCCCACGGCCAGTGCAGTGGTGGCCGATGTGATTGAAATAGCCCAACAAAATATTCAACAGTCCCTGCCCACTGTAAACCAGATGCTGCCCGCTGATGAACGACTCACACTTCTCCCTATGGAGGAAGTGGAGACACCTTATTATTTTCGTTTCACTGTGATAGATAAGCCGGGAGTTTTAGCCGAGATTGCCCGCCTGCTGGCCGTAGAGGGCATAAGCATCGCCTCCGTTATCCAGAAAGAGAGGCGCCAGGGAGGAACTGTCCCCATTGTGATGATGACCCATCGGGCCAAAGAGAAAGCGATGCGCGGGGCAATTAGCAACATCGACCAGCTCCCAGTGGTGAAGGCTCCCACTCAGGTGATCAGGGTGGAGGAAGTCTAGACCAGAATTTGTCCATAAGCTGAAGAGACGAAAGACGAGAGAGGAAGAATAGGGGCCTTGAGAGATGAAGAAAGGAGATTGTTGTGGTCTGGAAGGGAGTGATTGAGAGATATCGAGAGTATCTGCCTGTAACAGACAGAACTCCTGTGATAACCCTTTTGGAGGGCAACACCCCGCTTATCCCTGCCCAAAATTTTGTAAAAGAAATTAACCTAAAGATAAATCTGTTCTTCAAATACGAAGGGCTTAATCCCACCGGTTCTTTTAAAGACCGGGGGATGACCGTGGCTGTCTCAAAAGCGGTGGAAGAGGGGGCAAAGGCGGTTATGTGTGCCTCTACAGGGAATACCTCCGCCTCGGCGGCTGCTTATGCTGCCCGGGCGGGGATTAGGGCAGTGGTGCTTATCCCCCAAGGGCACATCGCTCTGGGAAAATTAGCCCAAGCGATGATTGAGGGGGCAAAAGTGGTGGCTGTGAAGGGAAACTTCGACGATGCCTTGCGCTTGGTGAAGTATATCACTGAGCACTACCCTATTACATTGGTCAACTCTATTAATCCCTATCGCATAGAGGGGCAAAAAACAGCCGCTTTTGAGATATGCGACCACTTAGGGGGGATGGCTCCCGACTACCACATTTTGCCGGTGGGAAATGCTGGAAATATCACTGCTTATTGGAAAGGTTACCAGGAATACTATCAAGCAGGGAGAAGCGACCGACTCCCCAAGATGTTGGGCTTTCAAGCTGCTGGGGCTGCTCCTATCGTTCTGGGCCACCCGGTGGAGAAGCCGGAGACCATAGCTACTGCCATCAGGATTGGCAATCCTGCAAGCTGGAAGAAAGCAGAGCTGGCCCGTGACCAATCTGGCGGCCTGATCGACACCGTCACCGACGAGCAGATCTTGGAAGCCTACCAGATGGTGGCCCGTTATGAGGGGATATTCTGCGAGCCGGCCTCGGCTGCCTCGGTAGCTGGACTGATCAAACTGGCCCAAAGGGACTTTTTCAAAAAAGACGAGACGGCCGTCTGTGTGCTCACCGGACATGGGCTAAAGGACCCAGACCGGGCCATCGCCGTGGCCCAAAAGCCGGTAACGGTAGAGGCAGAGGCCGAGGCAGTGCTGAGAGAGATAGGGCTTTAGCATACTAATGGTCACAAATAGGAAACAAAGATGTTGTATCCAAAACTGTAAGGAGAGAATTTGAAGTACGCAATCCTGATCGGTGATGGGATGGCCGACTACCCCATAGCTGAACTGGGCGGCAGAACACCCTTGGAAGAGGCTCACACCCCCAATATGGATTACATCGCCCACAATGGCATCGGGGGGCTGGTGAAGACTATCCCCGATTCTCATCCCCCGGGAAGTGATATCGCTAACTTAGAGATCCTGGGCTACGACACCACCATCCACTACACCGGACGCTCTCCCTTAGAGGCAGCGGGGATGGGGATAACCCTAGCCTCTGACGACGTGGCCTTCAGATGTAACTTGGTCACCTGTCAGGACGGCAAGCTTGTAGATTACAGCGCCGGGCACATCAGCACCCAGGAGGCCTCCGAACTGATCCAGCTTCTTTCGGACAGACTGGGAACAGAGAGGGTGAAGTTTTACCCCGGCGTAAGCTACCGCCACTTGGTAGTCATCAAAGATGGGCCGGAGAGGGTTTGCACCGTACCTCCACACGACATCACCGGCCAGCAGATCGACAAATACCTCCCTCAGGGCGAGGGCCAGGAGTTGATCAGAAAACTTATGTTCGATTCTGTGGATATTCTGGAGAAGGCAGAAGTCAACCGCAGGAGGCTTTCTCAGGGGAGGCTGCCGGCGAATATGATCTGGTTGTGGGGACAGGGGCGGAGCCTGAGACTTCCCTCCATAGGGGAGCGTTTCGGCCTGGCCGGAGGGGTCATCTCTGCAGTGGACTTAGTGAAGGGCATTGGTGTAACTGCCGGTCTCAGGGTGATCGATGTCCCCGGCGCCACCGGCTATTTAGACACTAATTACTCGGGCAAGGCCCAATATGCCTTAGATGCCCTCTCTGAGCTGGACTTGGTCTACATCCATGTGGAGGCACCGGATGAGGCAGCTCACAATGCAGACTTGAAGGCAAAAATCCGGGCGATTGAACAGTTCGACCATCTGGTGGTGGCAAGGGTGTTAGAGGGCTTATCCAGCCTCGGCCAGTTCAGGATTATGGTCTTGCCCGACCATCGCACCCCACTGACAGTGAGGACTCACACCCGAGAGCCAGTGCCGGTAGCGATCTTCTCTGCAGATATTGCTCCAGACGATATGTTGGCATTCACTGAGGCGGAGGCAAAAAGGGGGAGTTTAAGAATTGAAAAAGGGCACCAGTTAATTCAGCAATTCATCGACTTGGAGGAATAGATGAATCTGATAGTTCAGAAATACGGAGGCACCTCAGTGGCTACGCCTGAGCTAATCAAAAGGGCAGCCCTGCGGATTGTCTCCCTGAAGAAGAAGGGCCACGATGTAATAGTGGTGATTTCAGCGATGGGTGACACCACCGATCAACTGCTTAATCTGGCGACTAAGATTACCGACCGGCCCAGCGGACGGGAACTGGATATGTTGCTCTCCTCTGGTGAAAGGATAGCAATGGCCCTGCTGTCGATGGCCATAAACTCTATGGGATTCCCTGCTATCTCCTTCACCGGCTCCCAGAGCGGTATTGTGACAGACACCGTTCACACCAAGGCCAGGATTAAGGCCATTCGGCCCCACCGGGTCCAGGAGGAGTTGAAGAAGGGGAAGATAGTCGTAGTGGCGGGATTTCAAGGGGTAAGCCCTGAGCATGAGGTTACAACTCTGGGCAGGGGCGGGTCAGACACCACAGCAGTGGCACTGGCCTATGCCCTGGGGGCCGAACAGTGCGAGATTCTGACCGATGTCGATGGCGTCTACACTGCCGACCCGCGAATTGTCCCCCGAGCGAGAAAACTGGATGTTATCTCCTACGATGAGATGCTTGAACTGGCCAGCTCCGGGGCCAGGGTGCTGCATACCCGCTCGGTTGAACTGGCCAAACAATACAAAGTACTGCTTCACGTCCGTTCCAGCTTCAATGAAAATCCAGGCACAATAGTAAAAGAAGAGGAGACACAGATGGAAGAGGTTTTGGTGAGAGGAATAGCTTATGACGATAGTGAGGCTAAGGTGACCATTCGGGAGGTTTCCGACCGTCCTGGTGTGGCAGCCAGAATATTTGGCGCCCTTGCCCAGGCTAATATCAACGTAGATATGATCATTCAGAATGTGAGTGACAGCGGCACCACCGATATGTCTTTCACTGTCCCTGAATCAGAGCTGCTCCAGGCCTTAGGGTGTATTGAAAAGTTAAGGAGTGAGATGGAATTCAAAGATGTGGTGGCCGATAATGACATCGCCAAGGTATCTATTGTGGGACTGGGAATGCGCAGTCACTCTGGAGTAGCCGCCCGAATGTTTCAGGCCCTGGCAGAGAAGGGGATTAATATCGAGATGATCAGCACTTCGGAGATAAAAATCTCCTGTGTAGTGCGCAGATCTGAAGTAGAAGATGCAGTGAAGGCTCTACACAAAGCCTTCGAACTGGAATAGACCGACAGGAGGTACAGGGATATGGGATATAATGTAGCTATTGTTGGTGCGACTGGAGCTGTCGGGCAGGTGATGCGACAGATTCTGGAGGAGAGAGATTTCCCGGTGGTCAGGCTGAGACTGTTAGCCTCTGCTCGCTCGGTCGGAAAGAGATTCCCTTTCAAAGGGGAAGAGATTCCCGTAGAAGAATTAAAGGAGGGCAGTTTTAAAGGGATTGATATTGTGCTCTCCTCAGCAGGCAGCGCAGTGAGCCGCTGGTTTGTCCCCTATGCGGTGAAGGCTGGAGCGGTGGTGATTGACAACACCAGTGCCTTCAGAATGGACCCGGAGGTGCCGCTGGTGGTGCCGGAGGTGAACCCAGAAGAGATTAAGAGACATAAAGGAATCATCGCCAACCCTAACTGTTCCACTATTCAACTGGTGGTAGTGCTGAAGCCCCTGCACGATGCAGCTGGGATCAAACGGGTGGTGGTCTCCACCTACCAGGCGGTCTCTGGTGCCGGACTTAAAGCCAGTTTTGAACTGAAGAGACAGTCACAGGCCCTGCTAAACGGGCAGAGGGAGGAAAACGAGGTGTTTCCTCATCAGATTGCCTTCAATGTTCTGCCTCAAATTCCCCAGAAGAATGCCTTTGGCCCCAATGGCTACACCGAGGAAGAGATGAAGATGGTTAACGAGACTAAAAAAATAATGGGAGACCGGTCCATCAGGGTCACAGCCACCTGTGTCCGGGTGCCGGTGTTTGTGGCCCACTCGGAGGCGGTGAACATAGAGACCCGGAGGAAACTCACCGCCCAGCAGACCAGAGAGATCCTTTCCGCTGCTCCTGGAGTGACTGTCCTGGACGATCCTGGACGTCAGCTCTATCCCCTGGCCATCGAAGCAGAAGGTAAGGACGACACCTTCGTGGGACGAATACGGGAGGATATCTCCACCGAAAACGGCCTGGCCCTATGGATTGTCTCTGACAACCTGCGTAAAGGGGCGGCATTGAACGCTGTCCAGATAGCTGAGATTCTGTAAGTAACTATTTCACGTAATCTTGCATCATTTTCTAATTTAAGGTAAATATTTTTACATTTTTTGATAAATTTTGCTTGACATATCTCTTCTTCTGTTTTATTTTAAGCTAAAGTAGTTTTGAACCTTCGGAAGTATGGGAGGAGAAACAAGAGTTTCTCCCCTTGGGAAAAGCTTCACCTTTTGTCGGGGGAAAAGGATTTAGAAAGCATAGAGCACACAAAGATAGGTTTATAAGTTAAAGATAACGCTTAAATTTCAATACCTTCTCGGTATTCTCGAATATTTTTTGCAGGTAGGTAATTCACCGCTATTCTCTAAAAAGTGTACAGAGAATAATGCAAAAAGCAAGGTTAAATGTTTATATTATAGTAAAGTATCTCTGTGAACCCTGTAGCCGATTGCATTTTTAGATATGGGGGTTTTACAAAGAGTATTTAGAGAGACAACAGAGTGGCAACCAGAATCCTAAAAACAGGAGGGGAATTATGTAGTGGTTTTCAGGAAGTATTATGCTATTGGAGAATAATCTGATAGTAAGCCGCTAAACAGTTTTAGTAAAGGAGGTTGTAGATGACTACCACTAAGAAAGATCTGACTCAAAGAGTAAGTGTTATCACAGGCAGGAAAAAGAGTGATGTTGCCCCGGTGGTGGACGCATTATTCACCGCTATGCGGGAGACTATGAGTGAGGGCAATCGGATTGAGATCAGAGGCTTTGGCGTTTTTGAGGTGAAGAAGACCAAGCCCAAACCGGCAGCGAGGAATCCCAGAACCGGCGAGATTATTTATGTTCCTGCCCGGAGAAAGACCCATTTCAAACCCGGAAAACTCCTCAAGCAGGTTCTTCACCAACCATTAGAATAATTTCATCAAAACCAGTACAACTCCTGTGTTTCTGAGAAGGTGCACTCTCGATTTCAGGGTGCACCTTCTTTCTATCAAAACATAGCCGCTTTGCGTCAAATAGGTTCTTCGTTCTGCTGAGCGAATAGCGAAGTGCTTCACTGAGAATGAGAGCTTAGCATTCTGTCATTCTGGACCCTAACCCCGACCCTGAACGAACTGAAGGGGCAGCGAAGAACTTATTCTTACGAATTTCCAGAAATTCTGAAACATAGACTTATCTCTGCAGTTGATTCCCTTTAACGAAGTAACCCTCACTGAATCAAGGTCTAGGGGACATTGATTTAGTCCTTTGTTTCATTTCATACAACTACAAAAATGCTTGCTTCTCGGTAAGTATTTTGTTATATTATTCGGATTGAGAAAAAAATTGGGAAACTTAAGGATATAAAGATGCGCCTCTGGATAAACAAGCAACGGTGTAAGGGATGTGGGCTTTGCGTTGCTTTCTGCCCTTTGGGGCTAATTTCTATTTCTACAGAGCTTAACTCCATGGGATACCATCCGGCGGTGGTCAACGATGAGAGCAAGTGCCGCGGCTGTCAGAATTGCGCACTGATCTGTCCTGATCTGGCCATCACTATTGAACAGTGAAGGAGGGGGCTGTTTGGGCAAGAGGGTATTAATGAAGGGTAACGAGGCAATAGGTGAGGCAGCGATTCGCTCCGGCTGTCGTTATTATTTTGGATATCCTATAACACCCCAGAACGAGCTTACTGCCTATATGGCTAAGAGGATGCCCGAGGTGGGGGGGACATTTATCCAAGCGGAAAGCGAGATTGCAGCTATAAATATGGTCTACGGTGCCGCCGCTGCCGGCCAGCGGGCAATGACTTCCTCTTCTGGTCCAGGCATCAGTCTCAAACAAGAAGGTATATCCTATTTAGCTGGCGCAGAACTGCCCTGCTTCTATGTCAATGTTGTCCGGGGTGGTCCTGGATTGGGGAATATTGCTCCGGCACAATCGGATTACTTTCAGGCTACCCGGGGAGGAGGACACGGTGACTACAGAGTGATTGTGCTTGCCCCCAACAGCGTTCAGGAGATGGCTGACCTCACTATGTTGGGATTTCACCTGGCGGACAAATATCGCAACCCGGCTATGGTTTTAGCCGATGGAATTCTGGGACAGATGCTTGAACCTATGGAATTTAGGACACCAGACTTTCCTCCTCTTCCTCCCAAGGACTGGGCGGTGGGGAATATGGAAAATCGGCCCTCTCGGCTGGTGAGTTCACTGTTTCTGGGAGAGGGTGAGCTGGAGAAGCACAACTTGGACCTTCAGAAAAAGTATGATAAGATCCAGGCCGAAGAGGTGCGCTGGGAAGGACTTATGTTGGGGGATGCCGAAGTGGCCCTGGTTGCATACGGCACCAGTGCTCGTATAACCCGAGGGGCAGTTATCCAGGGCCGAGCCCAAGGCCTGAAAATTGGACTTTGCCGCCCCATCACCCTCTGGCCCTTTCCCTCTGAGATTGTAGGCCAGATTTCAGAAAATGTGAGGAACATCCTGGTGGTGGAAATGAGCCTGGGACAGATGATCGAGGATGTCAGGCTGGCGGTGGAGGGCAGGTGTGGGGTTCACTTCTACGGCAGCACAGGCGGGGGGATTCCCACCGCAGAGGAGATACTGGAAAGGGTGAGGCGACTTTGAGCATTGCTGTAAACAGAGTACTAAACTTTCACAAAAAATCTGGAAAATGTATCCTTAAACCACCGGAATATAG
>CAZQSC010000034.1:0-16755 GCA_964595705.1 uncultured bacterium
TGGCAGACTGAGGCAAATGCCTTTTCCTCCCCATATTCTGTTCCCACTAAGATGTAGGATTCAGTGCCCATTGTGCCCCCAATGATCACCGGCTGGCCCACTCCCCGGTAGGGTTGGGGAAGCTGATCCCTCTGGGGCCCGAAAGCCCTGGTTGCCCCTTTCCGGTGGACATAGACTTTCTTCAACCTTCCCTCTATCTGGTGCTTCTCGATCTTGCAGGTATTGTGGCCCACATCGTAGAGCATGGTCAACTGGGCCTGAGGTAGCACCTTTTCGAATCCAGCTCTGACTAAGTGGGTGATCACCTGGCGGTTGGCGAAGGCATAGTTCACCGCACAGTTCATAGCCGAGAAGTATCTTCTGCCTTCTTCAGAGTCTAAGGGAGCGCAAACCAGCTCTCTCTCCCGGATGGGTATTCCATATTTTCTGGAGGCCTCGGCTAAGGTCTTCAGATAATCGGTGCCGACCTGATGTCCCAGGGCACGGGAACCGCAATGGATGGTCACCACCACCTGGTTTTCCTGTAGTCCAAATTGTTCGGCTACCTGAGTATTGTACACCTCGGCCACATATTGGATCTCTAAGTAGTGGTTTCCAGAGCCCAGAGTGCCCACCTGTTTCTTCTCTCTTTTCAGGGCGGTTTGGCTCACATTGGCAGGGTCGGCCCCCTCTACTTTGCCGTTGTCCTCGGTGAATTCGATGTCCTCAGAGATTCCGTAGCCCTGTTCAACTATCCATTGGGCTCCCTCAGTGAGGACATGTTCTATCTGCTTACCTGACAGAGAGATCTCGCCCCTTGAGCCCATACCAGCAGGCACAATGTGGAATAGGGTGTCTACCAGTTTCTTCAGTTTTGGTTTCACCTCTTCCAGGAACAAATTTGTCTTAAGGGTTCTCACCCCGCAGTTGACATCAAATCCCACTCCACCTACTGATATCACCCCCCCCTGCTGGGGGTCGAAGGCGGCTACCCCACCGATAGGGAATCCATAACCCCAATGAGCATCTGGCATAGCAATGGATACCTTCTGAATACCGGGCAAACAGGCCACATTGACCGCCTGTTCCCGCACCTTCTCGTCCATCTCCTCCATCAACTGCTGGCTGGCAAATATTCTGACTGGAACTCTCATATCTCCAGAAGCAGGGATTACCCACTCGTAATCGTTCACCTTCTCCAAATCCTTCAATTCCATAACCGCACCTCCTGGTTTTTCCCCTTCCTCAATTCTGAGTGAAGCGTGAAAGGACGCTAAAACATTTCCAATCCTCAGCAACTGGACAGTTCACACATCCACTACACACTGAGCGATATATTCCTGGTCTGTTCTCTCCACCCTTAACATTGCATAGGTGGCCGCTTTAACCTCGGTTTTGAGATTGTGTCTCTGAGGGTCTAAAGGCTCTCCCTTAGCAAAGCCGATCAGTTGGGATCCCTCTATCTGACTCACCTGGAATTCCCCTAAGGCAAGCTCGTGGATGTTTGCCTGGGCTAAAAGTGCATTGAGCCACTCTATAAACAGTTCCTCGGAGTTGTTTGCCTCACATCTAATCTGAATCTCCTCAAGGGGTTTTACTCTCTTCACATCGTACATAAGGTTGAACATCGCCTTTGCCGCCTGTTCGAAGGCTTCTGGCAAAGTTGTTCCTATACCTGTAATTCCTACATCCGCCTTGTGTTCAAAATAGTCGTATCCTTTTGGCATATAAAAATCGCCCTCTACAATCTCCGTCAACCCATTGTGGATCAATTCCCCAGAAGGGAGGTTAATCCCTTCTGTTTTCGGGGAAGAACATATTATCCGCAAACACCTGCATAAACTCTTCTCGTCCAGAGAGTTCGATATATTCTATCTTTTGAGCAATCTCTGTGGCCTTTTCTCGGAGTTGGGCTGAGATTAAGGCTATTTTTGCCCCTTCTCCAGCAGCGTTTCCCACCGATCTCACCTTTTCGGGGGCCAAAGGCGGCAACAGTCCAGTCCTCAAGGCACTTTCTCTGCGCAAATAGTTTCCGAAGGCCCCTGCCAGCATAACCTCCGCCAGGTCTTTATCCTCTACCCCAAGTTCCTTCTTAAGTAGCTGAATTCCAGTGAAAATAGCCCCCTTAGCCAATTGCAGCTCCCGCACATCCCTCTGGGTGAGGTAAACTGGCTGGCCGTGGGCAGACTCCTCAGCTCGGGTCAGGATGAAACGAAGGCCGTTTTCTCCCACCACTATTCGCCTTTTGATCTGGTCTGTAGCCAAAGGTCCTACCGCTTCAGGCTCCACTATTCTGCCGCTGGACTCTATCACTCCTACTCTGAGCATCTCTGCCACCAGGTCCAGCAGTCCAGAGCCACACAGGCCCCTGGGTCTGGTGCCGTCGATGGTGGTATAACGGACATCGCCGTTCAAAAAAACCCGATCGATGGCCCCAGAAGCAGCCCTCATTCCGCAACTGATGCGTGCCCCTTCAAAGGCAGGACCAGCAGCGGTAGCACAGGCTAAAAGCCGCTCCCGGTTGCCCAGTACTATCTCCCCGTTGGTTCCGATGTCAACAAATAGTTTAAGCTCCTTGCTTTGATAAAGGCCGGTGGCCAGGATGCCACCCACAATGTCTGCCCCCACATAGCCAGCCACATTGGGCAGGGGGTGAACAGGAGCCTGGGGATGGACATTAAGACCCAATTCCTTAGCTTTCAGATATAAAGGTGCTGTTACTACCGGAACGAAAGGTGAAGGGGCTATGTTTCGAGGGTCAATCCCCAAAACCAGGTGGTGCATACAGGTGTTCCCCACCAGCGTTACCTGGTAGATCTGCCGAGGGTCAACCCTTGCCTCGCTGCAGGTCTCCTCAATAAGCTCATTTAATATGCCGATGACTTCTTCCTGGAGCTTTTTAGCTCCATCCTGATGCTCCATAACAAAGCTGAGTCTGGATATTACATCGGCTCCATACGTAGATTGCGGATTTAAGGCTGCTGAAACCCCGATTTGCGCTCCGGTGTTAAGGTCCACTAAATAGCCAACGACCGTGGTTGTTCCAATATCGAAGCCGATTCCGTAGTTATCTCTAACGGTGTTGCCGGCTTCCACATCGATCAGCTCACCTTCCGCTACCACAGCCGTGACCTGAAAATCGCTCTCTCTGAGCAGAGTGGGGATTTTCCTCAATACCTCCAATCCTGTTCTTACAGTATTCCCTTCCGGCAGTTGGTCGTGGATTCTCTGTAAATCAGCTCTCTGATCCTCTAAGGTAGGCTGAGGCAACGCCAGATAGTATTTTCTCACATCGGCATCTAAAACCGCATTCGATTCTATAGCCTGGGTCAGAATCTGAGATTTCAACTCCCCTCTGTCAGGGAGCTCAACGACCACATCACCACAGATTTTAGCCTGACAAGCCAATCGATACCCTCTCTCTCTCTCCTCTGCAGAGAGAAGCTCTTTCTCCGCAGGAGAAAGGGGCGAGAGCTCTCCGGTGGCTATAAGCTTGCATTTACCACAGGTTCCTCGACCTCCACAAGAACCCTCTACAGGGATGTGTCCCAGAGAGGCTGCTTCCAGAATAGTCGTCCCCTTGGGAACAAGAACAGGGTCACTCAATGTGTTAAATCTAACTTTAATCTTTTGTGTCAACTGAGAATCCTTTCGTTTCAAGTCCATACTCCATCTATGTCGGCGCTGCAATAGGCGCATTTGGAATCTTGGATGTGATTCTCCAGAATCCGATATCCATACCGGCCGATTAGAAGTTTTCCGCAGTTATAGCAGTAAGTGTTTTCTCCTTCATCGCCCGGGATGTTGCCGCTGTAAATATATTTCAGGCCCACCTGTTGGCCGATCCTGCGCGCCCTGTGCAGGGAACTGGCCGGCGTAGGGAGCAGGTCGGTCATCTTGTATGTGGGGTAGAAGGCGGTGACATGCCAGGGGGTCTCTGCACCTAAGCTTAAGACAAATTCGGCTATTTGCTGCAATTCCTTCTCTGAGTCGTTCAGGGTAGGGATCACCAAAGTGGTCACCTCCACCCAGATGCCCAATCTCTTCATCAGCCGTAGTGTGTCCAGCACTGGATTGAGTCGGGCACCGCAGACCCGACGGTAGTGTTCCTCAGTGAAGGCCTTCAGATCAACATTAGCAGCATCCAGGTAGGGCTGGATAGTTCGCAGGGCCTCCTCAGTCATATACCCATTGGTGACGAAGTTGTTCCTAATCCCCTCCTGGTGGGCAAGCTTGGCAGTCTCATAGGCATATTCAAAAAAGACGGTCGGCTCGGTGTAGGTATAGGAGATACTCCTGCAATTGTGGTGTTTGGCTAAGGCAACTATCTCCTTTGGAGAGAGCTCCTCTCCGGTTATCTGTCCCAGCTCTCGAGGTGCCTGCGAGATATCAGCATTCTGGCAGTGGAGACATCGGAAGTTACACCCTACGGTGGCGATAGAGAAGGCAGAGGAGCCAGGATAGAAATGGAAGAGGGGCTTTTTCTCAATAGGATCTATATGGGCAGCGATACTCTTACCGTAGACCAAACTGTAGAGGGTGCCCCCTCTGTTCTCTCTGACTCCGCAGGTTCCTCTCTTAAACGGGGCAATAACGCAGCGGTGGGAGCATAGATTGCATCTAATCTTGCCTTCTTCCAGCTTTTCATATAACATTGCCTCTCGCATAACCAATCATTCCCGGCAGATTTATAGCCCTTGATTCTCTAATAACTCAGAAGGTTTACAGACGCAAAGTCACTGTTTCTGGAGAGACGGTGAGAGCAATCAGGGGAAGAACTCTGTTCTTCCCCTGATTGCTTAAATAAGGTTGTGCAGAGGGACGAAGGCTTTGTCCACGCACTCAGTACTAAACTTCGGCAAAATGGTCAGAGTTGTTTATAAATCCTCCAAATAAATCTGCCACTACAATGCTCCAGCCCTTTCGTAAGAGGAGTTCGTTTTGAACAGTTGAATTTTGGTTATTGGAGCTTATCTGGAATTTAGAGTTCGCTGTTTGGAATTTGCCAAAGCTCAGTTAGTATTTTCTCATCATCTCTTTTATTTCTTTGGTAATTCTAAGTGCGTCCTCATATTTTCTCTGCCACATATTTCTTCCGAAGATAATTCCATCCACTCCCGCTTCCAAGCACGCTTTTGCTTTATTCAACAGGTCTTCGTCGGAGATTTTGCTTCCACCGGAGACCAGCACTCCGGTTCTCCCCGCTGATTGCACCACCATTTTCAGTCCCTCTTCGGCAGGGAGGTCCTTGTACTGGTTGTAGCTTTTGAACGACCCCTTGGGGGCGTACTCACCGCCCTTGGGAGGCTTGGGAAGATTGAGCTTTACTAAGTGGGCGCCCAACTCGTTGGCCACCCTGGCGGCGTAGTCGACCATAGCAAGGCTGTCTCTGCCGCCGTGGAGCTCGGCGAATCTCCCTCTGGGGTAAGCCCACATAATCACAGGTATCCCGAATCTCCGGGCCTCCTGGCGCACTTGCATAAATTGCAAGAAGTCCCTGTCCTGGCTGGGAGAACCCACGTAGAGGGTGTAGCCGATAGCATCGGCACCCAGCCTCACTGCATCCTCCACATCCGCATCTAAAGGAGAGAATGCCTCCTCATCGGAAGGAATATTGGTTTTGCCATTTATCTTCAAAATCAGTGGAACCTTACCTGCATATTTCTTAAAGTGTCTCTCTGCCAGCCCTATATGGCAGACTATTCCAGAATATCCTCCCTCTTCGGCTAAGCTGAGCTGGAACTCGAAGTCCACACTGGGAGGATTGGGGAAGAAATCACTAGGACCATGCTCCAGACCCTGATCGATGGGCAAAAGCATTATTCTCCCGTTGCCAGGGCCATGATTATACATAATCTCGTAGAGTCTTCTCTTCTCACCAGCATTAATCCAATCCAGATTCAAACTGAATCTCTCCGCTCTTCTGCCTTCTTTTAAAGCCTGTTCAATTTCTTCTACCTTGTGCATTCTTTTTTTGACTCCTTTCCTGTCTTTATTTAATTGAAGGTTATATATATATCTGCTATGCGTTCAATATTCTTTGCTTCAACGAAGTTTCACATCAACTTTCCTCCTTTCTTCTTCCATGATTTTTTTAGTTTACTGGTTATCATCTGTCTTTCCACCAAGGGAATTCTATCCAAGATCAAGACCCCTTTAAGGTGGTCTACCTCGTGCTGGATAACTCGTGCCAGTAATCCTTCGGCCTCTAAAGCTATCTCCTTGCCTTTGATGTTAATTGCTGTAACCGCTATCCTTCTGCCCCTTTTGATCTCCAGATAGACATCCGGAATACTCAGGCATCCTTCTTCCGCCGTCTCTTCCCCTTCCGTTTCAATGATTTGGGGATTAATCAGCGAGATTGGCCCTTGGCCAATGTCAATGGTGACCACTTGAGTTAGCATTCCCACCTGGGGGGCGGCCAGTCCCACGCCTTTAAATATATACATTGTTTCAAGCATATTGTCAATAAGATTCCGCAGCGAGTCATTGATCTCTTCCACTTTCACCGCTGCAGAACTTCTTCTTAAGACCGGATCAGGATATTTTCTGACCTCCAGCGGGGACATTTGATTCCTCTCCTTCGGTAAACGACAATCAATTTGTTCAACTTACCCAGGGGACTATAGATATCTGCACAAAACACCCGGGCTCACAATGCACAACTGTCAATTAGCAATGCAAAACTACTGTTTTGCTTCCGCGAGACAAGCTTGATTACAACCTACGACAAAATCAAGCAAATGTTACGCCAAATTCTCGCCCGTCTTTGTTCCTTGTCCACCCGAATTCACCATCGGTAGTTCATTTTCTATTGCTCGCTTTCCACTGTTCATTTTGTACTGCTGATTCTCCATTGCTCATTTTGCATTGTTTGGCACCAGTCCGGTTACCTCGGCCCGGATTCTTTTTAGTCTTTTCATCACATCGTTTCCCCCCCGGCCGAGATAGTCGTGGAGCTTTTCATATCCAGCGAAGAGTTTTTCATAGACCTTCTGGTTTTCAGCAATAGGACGATAGGCCTTTTCTTTCAGGTGGGCCATATTCCGGGCAGCGGAGACGATGTCATCATAGCCGCCGTTCTTGCTACCGGCAGCAACTGCCCCGAACATAGCCGAACCTAAGGCAGAGGCCTGAGCCGATGCAGCCAGTTTTATCTCCCTGCCGGTTACATCGGCGAAGATCTGCATTACCAGCGGATTTCTCTCTGGCAGGCCTCCACAGGCGTACAGTTCGTCAACTGCCACGCCCGCCTCCTCAAAGGCCTTGATGATTTTTCTGGTGCCGTAGGCAGTGGCCTCGATGAGTGCCCGATAGATTTCCTCTGCTTTGGTGTTCAGGGTGCAACCTAAGAGGCATCCGGTGAGGTCGGCATCCACCAACACGGAGCGGTTACCGTTCCACCAGTCCAGGGCCAAAAGTCCACTCTCTCCCGGTTTAAGTCGAGATGCCTTTTCCGCCAGAAGTGTGTGAAGATCTACGCCCCGGCGCTCCGCCTCGGCGGAGTATTCCCCAGGCACAGCATTTCGGATGAACCAGGCATAGATGTCACCTACCGCCGACTGCCCCGCCTCGAAACCGAAGTATCCGGGTAGGATTCCGTCCTCCACCACACCACACATCCCCTCTACAATCTTTTGCTTCCTGCCCAGCAGCATATGGCAGATGGAGGTTCCCATTATCATCACCATCTTGCCCGGTTCGGTCACGGTGGCGGCGGGCACGGCCACATGGGCATCCACATTGCCAACGCAGACGGCAGTTCCCTCTGTCAGGCCGGTGAGTCGAGCCATCCGTTGGGTTATGCCACCGGCCTTTGTGCCCATCGGGTAAATATCCCGGGAGAGTTTCTCCTCTACCACATTCTCCAGCCAGGGGTGTAGTGCCCGGAAGTACTCTCGGCTAGGATAACCGGTCCTTTTGTCCCACATCGCCTTGTAGCCGGCGGTGCACAGGTTGCGCTTCTCCTCTCCAGTGAGCTGAAGGACAATCCAGTCAGCCGCCTCTATTAGTCTGTCGCAAGCCTCGTATATCTCAGGGGCTTCGTTCAGTATCTGAAGGGTCTTGGCGAAAAACCACTCCGAGGATATCTTGCCACCATACCTGGCCAGGAACGCCTCTCCTCTTTCTCTGGCTACCTGGTTGATCCTGTCGGCCTCAGGCTGAGCAGCGTGGTGTTTCCATAGTTTAACCCAGGCATGGGGATTGTCTTTATACTGATCCAGCATACATAGAGGTGTGCCCTGTTTGTCAATGGGCATCATAGTGCAGGCGGTGAAATCCGTACCCAGTCCGATCACATCTTGGGGGCTTGCTCCGCTTTTGCGGAGCACAGCCTGAATAGTAGTCTTCAATGCTTCAATGTAGTCAGCCGGGTTCTGCAATGCCCAGTCGGGCTCCAGTTGGGTCTTTCCATCCGGCAACACCGTGTCGATCACACCGTCTTGATAATTGTACACCGAGGTGACCACCTCTTCGCCCGTGGCCACATCCACCAGCACGGCACGGGCCGACTCTGTCCCAAAATCTATACCTATGGAATACTTAACACTACCCATCTTTCTTCTTCTCCTTTCCTACCGAGTTCTTAAAGGCCTTCTTGATCTCTTGCTGCAGTCTCTGGGTCATAGCTAAAGCGTCTAAAAGTTGGTCTTCTACTTGGGGATTGTCGGGAGGACGGAGCTCCCAGGCTTGTTTAAGGGCATCGAAAATATTCTGTATCTTCTTTTCCATAATACGGACGAGGTCCTCTTTGGTGGGTTTTCTGGTCTTCATCCCCACGCGAGGCCCACCGTAGAGGTCGAACCTCTCCATCTCCACCTCTATCTCTTCCTTCTCCTCAGGGGTGAGTTCTCCCAGTCCTTCAGTGAGGTCTATCCCTCTTACGAACTCAAACCTGGGGTCTTGCTCCAGGATGTCCATGAACTCTTCTAAGCTGAGAGAAGGGTAGTCTCCATCTCTACAGAGATAGACCCATAGCTTTTTTACAGGGACATAGAACTCTTCGTCCCGTTTCACAATACTGGCCACCAGGTCCAGTAGTTCTGACTCTGAGGCTCTCACTACCAAAATCTCCAAGGTTGCGGGAAGGGTTCAGCTAAGACTCCTCTGAGGCAAAGTTTCGGTAGTCCTCAGCAGTCAAGCTGTCCAGCCATTTTAGCGCCTCTTGGTAGGGTTTCTGATGGGTAAGCATAAACCAGAGCATAGAGGCTAATTCTATCTCCATTCTATGATTAGCCAACCATTGTTGCTCTTTTTTTGTGTACTCCGGAAAATTCTCTCCCAGGAAGTCCCGGTATCCCTGAAGTCGTCCTCTCCACTCTGGATTTCGGGCCAGCTTCATCTGCATCTGCTTTATAATTTTGCCTAACCGGAGGTTAACCCCTTCTTGAGCTTCGATGAGGTCCAGTTCCTCATCTGACATCTGGTCTACCCGGTCGATACGAGGGTCAGCCGGGTTCTGGATAATATACTGCCAGATGAGAAACTCTTCCTCTTTGCTTCTGGACATTGTTTCCCTCCTCTGAATATCTCTAATGTAAGCAACTCTCTTCCACTACACAAGATATTCTCTTTGATTTATAACCTAAACCCCTGGGATTAACCCCATATCTTTATTCCTTTTGATCTGAGTTCCAAGAATATTTTCTCCAGAACTGGAGGTTGCTTAAGAGGTAGCTTTACCTTTTGCCCGCTGTAGGAAGAGAGATAAACAGCGTTTATAGCCTCAATGGCCTTTTTGCCATCTTCTCCGGTGACCAAGGGCTGTTTGTCGTTCAGTATGCAGTCGCAGAAGTGTTCCAATTCCTTCTTATACCGATGATTGGCTTTCAGTTCTTCATCCAGATTCCATTGATTAAAGCGGGTGACATCGGTGAGTCGGCTGCCGTTTTCGTAAAGTTTCATAGAAAAGGGTTCCGTTGAGTAACAGCTCCAGCCCGGGCCGTACTGAATCTCCAAGGAGGCTTTTGAGCCGTCGATGAGTACATATTCGTCCAGTGGCTTGTGGGTCATTCGTGTCATATGGTGAATGCTTATTCCACCGTTCTGGTGCCGGAATACTGCTACTGCTTGGTCTTCGACTTGGCGGCCCTCGAGCAGGATGGAGACCTCGCCGCTTACCGTATGGATCTCGCCCATCCACCAGCGACAAAGGTCTATGGTGTGACTTCCGTGATCCTGGAATATACCACCCCAGGTCTGTAGTGAATCCCGCCATCCTCCATGGCCGTATTGGCACCAGCTCCAGTCACACCTCACCTGAAACACCTGCCCCAGGCTGCCTTCATCGATCAACTGCTTGGCGTAAAGATAACTTTTGTCAAATCTTTTCATAAACGCCACCATCAGCGTCACTCGATTCTGGGCACATGCCTCTACCATCCGGTCGCATTCTGCCACAGTTCGCGCCATCGGTTTTTCACAGAGGATGTGCTTTCCCTTTTGAGCTGCTTTGATGACCTGTTCCTGGTGAAGATAAACGGGGGAGCCGATGATCACCGCCTCTATGTCAGCGTTGCTTAAGAATTCATCGTAGTCCAAATAGGTTTCTCTGGGACCATACATCTTCTGCGCCCAGGCAAGCGCCTCCTCATCTGGATCTGCCAGAGCCACTAATTCTCCATTCTCCAGATATTTCATTATAGGGCCATACATATATCGAACAGTTGCCCCACAGCCGGCTATACCCAATTTCAACTTGCGCATCCATACACTCCTTGTTACTGCTGTTTTCTAAGACGGGGCAATATCCAGTGCCTTTCAGTGTTCAATTTTCCGGATTTAAAGTGAAGAATACCAATGATGGGTAAAGTGGTCATTCACTGATACCCATAATTTCCGCAATCGTCTGATATTTGCCCCCCAGCAGGCCTTCTCCGATAATATAGGCGCCGCAGGCGGCCTCCTTTGCCACCTGGGAAGATTTTTTCACCCTCACCACCTGGCTGTATTTCTGGAGCCTGCTCTCCAGTTCCTCCCTTATGAAGGTATATCCTATCAGTCTACCAGAGAGTATAATCTCCTTAGGGTGGGGAACAGAGACAAACATTGAGGCTACATCCTTCTCTACACTCTCGGCCAGAAGGGTCATTGCCTCCGGGTGGCTCTTCAGATCCCCTGGCTCAATTCTTTCCCCTACGTAGTCCCTCACTCCGCCTTTGAAAACGACATCCTGGGTGGGGTCTTTTAGCCGGATGGCAAGCTCAGCATCCATTCCGCCGCAGGCAATAAATCCCAAGGAGCCGTTTGTCCCCCCTATCCCATCCACTATCCTGCCGTCAATTACTCCCAGCACCGCGGTGAAACCATACCCTATTTCTACGTAAATAAAAGATGTCTTTTCATAAGGGAGATTTAATCGTTCGCTTTGATCTTTAATCCCCAGCGCAACACAGCAGACCTTATCCGCTGTTCCCATATCCATCTTTCCCCATTTTCTGTACTTGGGGACAGTTTTCAGCTGAACCACCCCGGGGGTGAACCACACCGGCATTTTTCTCCTCTTCATCTCCCAGAGTGTGTTTTTAATACCCTCATTTACAGAGACCTGTGTGTCTAAGGGGATCATATTTCCTATCTGTTTTTCAGTTAGATCCTCGATGCTCATCAGGGGTATCCCATATCCTGATGGCCCCACTATAATATCCAGAGGCATCAACTCCTCGAGCCTTTCGATAAGAACAAACGGGTTTTGAAATACCCTCTCTGAACTTATCGCCACATCTACAATAACCCGTTCGTCGTTTTCCATCCCAAAAAGGTCAAAACTGTAAGTTCCTGGGTCAATTCCTACTATCCTCATCCTCTCCTCCTAAGGGACAAGAAGGATCCGATTCAAACCAGTTGCCGGTCAAGGAATAGGTTCTGGATCGGCACCCTCCGCAGTTGTATAAGTGGGGACATTCCCGACATACACCTGATCTGGAAGAAAAATCCTTTATCTTCTGTATAAGTTCATGTTTTTCCATATCCTCCCATATTTGTGGTAGATCCTTTTCTCCTACATTCCCCACCACCATAGGTGCGAAGGTACAGGGTTTCACATCGCCATTTGTCTCAACAAATAGATAGTCACCAAAGATGCAGCCGCTGACAGAAGGGACAATTATCCCGCTTTCCGAGTTGACAGAGTAGTTGATCTTATGCGCCTCTAAGAAGGGTTTAAAAAAAGGTTCATCGAAGAATATGTCTATTCCATAACTTCTCTGGCACTCCATCACAGAGGGAATAATCTCTTGGTATTGCCGTCTTCCGAGGACATACTTTTTATAGTCCGCACAGGGTTTCAACCCTAGAAATATGATCTTGGACACCCCCAGTTCTTCAGCGAACTGGAAAATTTTCTCAATTTGCTGATAGTTATGCCTCCCGATAGTTATATTACATGCATCCAGAATCCCGTATTTGTTCAGCAGCCGCACCGCTTTGTTCAGAGTCCTGAACTCTGCTCCCCTTCTGATCTCTTCGTAACTCTTCTTATCGGTGCCGTCAACACTCACCATAAGTTTCACATTCAACTCGGCCAGTCTCCTCACTGTCTCCTCGTCCAGCAGCATTCCGTTAGTGATAAGATATGTTGTTATTCTGCCTTGTTTAATAATTGAGAGAACATCAAATAGCTCTTCCCGTAGAAGCGGTTCACCTCCTTCAATGATAACCCATTGAGGAGAAAGCTGGGGTATCTGTTTGGCAAGCTCCAGAACCTGGCTGCCTTCAAGCTGTTGGGGTGCCATTCCTCGGCAATGCAAGCACCTCAGGTTGCATCTGTTCGTAATCGCCCAGTCAATAAGATAAGGATTTTTCTGCATATTACCTCCAGTTATTTCTCGTAAAACCTCAATCTCTATCCGTTGCAAGGGCCAACTCTACGGCTTTACTCCTTTTTTCATCTGTCAAACTCATCCTTGATCTCTCCCACGATCTCCTCTACAATATCCTCGACAGTTACTATGCCCAGGGGAATATTCCTTCTGTTTACCACAATCATCAGGGGATGTTGGCTCTCCTGCATCTGGATCAACAGATGTTCAAGCCTGGTTGTAGCCCTAACTGTGGATACTGGTCTTATCAGAGCTCTTATAGAGGTATCTGGGTTGAGCCCGAGCAGGTCGGTAGCGACGATGATACCGAGGATGCGAGAGCGCCTTCCCTCAAAGACTGGGATTCGGGAATACCCGCTCTTCGTCATAGTGGAAACTGCCTGGCCTACAGAGGAGTCAGCGCTAAGAGAGACAACCAACTCCAGGGGAACCATAATGTCTCTGACCGGAGTGTGTCCGAAGTCAAATGTCCGGTAGATCATCCTTGCCTCCTGGGCAGTTATAACTCCGTCCTTCTGACCTTCTTTAACCAACATCTGGAGTTCCTCTCTGCTGAGGGGAAGTCTGCCCTCATGTTGGGTTTTCTTCGTTAATCTAAGCAGCATAGTGGCTGGCGCTGAGGTGATAGAGACCACCGGCGCCAGGACAGTGGAGAACCCTTTGAGGATATCCGCAAACCAAAGCACCAAAACATCTGCCCGGTGATAGAAGAAGGCTTTGGGAAGAATGTCTCCGAAGACCAGGATAATCGGTACCATAATGAGAGTGTTTAAAAGCTCTGCCCTTTGGCTGTGGCCGAAATGGACAATCAGATAGGTGGCCAGTGAGGAGGCGGCGATCACCCCTATGTTTGTTCCAACCAGCGTAGTTGCCAGCACCTTCTCAGGGGTTTTTAATAACTGCTGGATAACCCTTGCCCTTTTATTGCCCGATTCGGCCAAGTGACGAATTCTTATCCGGCTGCAGGAAACCACCGCTGTCTCCATCCCGGAGAAAAAGGCACTGAGCAGCAAAAATAAAGCAATTAACGGAATAAATCCGATCATTCTCGAACCTTCTTTATCTCTAATTCTACAATCCGGTTCCTTTGGGCCTCAATCACTTTGATCTGTAGCTGATCGATGCGGAAGGATTCTCCCCTTGTGGGGATTCTGCCGATTTTGTTGATAACAAATCCACCTACAGTCTCCACATCCTCGGCCTCAATAGTAGTCCCAAATATCTGGTTGAACCTCTCTATTTCCATTCGTGCAGAGACTCTTATTGTACTCTGATCTGTAAACTTATACCTCTCTCTTCGAGTAGGTTGATTTATAACTCTGCCCACTACCTCTTCTAACAGGTCGTCTAAGGTTACCACTCCCGCCAACGCGCCATATTCATCCACTACAACAAACAGATGCTTTTTCCGGCCTTGGAACTCGGCCAGCAGTTGGTTTAACCTTTTGGTTTGGGGAACAAAATCGACCTCTCGAACCGGCAGAGGGCCTTCTTGCCCCTCACCTTGGTAAGCTAATAGGTCCTTAGCATAGACTATTCCCACAATATTCTCTTTTGAACCCCGGTACACAGGAACTCTGGAGTAGCGTCTCTCTTTTACTAAACGGCAGGCCTCAGATAGGGAGGTACTCTCCTCTAAGCTGAAAACCTCAACTCTGGGGGTCATAATCTCTTTCACTGTGGTCTGGTCGAGTTCAAGGATGTGGGTGATGGTCTCTTTCTCGAATCCTGCTACCACACCCCTGCTATGTCCCAGAGTTATCATTGTTTTCAACTCATCCTCAGTGAGTCTGGCAGTCTTCTCCTCCTCGGGATATATAAGTTGCGTCAGCGCCCTCAAGGCTTCCCGCACCGGGAGTATAGCTGTGGAGAACAGATAAAGAGGTAAAGCTGCTCTCTTTGCCAGCTTCTCTGAATTGTGCACCGCTATGCTTTTGGGGGTTATTTCTCCTACGGCAAGGATCAACAAGGTCATAAAAACGGTGGCGATCCAGACGCCTTTGTCCCCCAGCAGCGCTATAAGCATACTGGTGGCCAAGCTGGCGGCAAGGACATTCACCAGCGTATTGCCCACCAACACAGAGGTGAGAAGTCGACGAGGATGTTGAAGCTGAGAGACCACAAGCTTGGCCTCTGATGACTTCTCCTGTCTCATTCTCCCTAACTGAAGTCTACTCAAGGAGAAAAAGGCAGTCTCCGCTGAAGAGAAGAACCCTGAGAGAAACAGAAGTCCCAGCAGTAGAAACAGTTGTAGAGGTAAGTCCATATCTCCCCGTTCACCTTCTCGGGGTCAAGAATAGATTAAAGGAATGTCAGATACCAAAATCCGAATGCCAAAAACGGGAAGCGTGAGGAGTGAAACATGATGCGTGAATGGCCAATCAATCACGTTTCACTTCCCAGTTTTACACTACCATTTGAGCTTTTCTTGTTTTGGCATTTAGACTTTGGATTTTGTCATTATGAGCCTGGTGTGTTGTCCTAATTTATTTGGCGAACTAAGCTATTCTTCTCGCCTATTTCCCAACTTTCTTAGCCGTTCCCTCGCTGCCCTGCCCCATTCGCTTGAAGCACCATAGCGAGCTATTATTCGGCCGTAGAGGCTTTTAGCCTGGTTAAATTTATTCAACCTCTCACAGGCCTGGCCTGCTTTGTATTGGGCGGTAACTGCCCACATCTGTTGCTCCGGATTCAGGTAGGCTACTCTGAGATACCAATAGAGGGCCTTCTGGTATTCGCCTAAGTTGAAATAGCATTCAGCGATGTAATACCTGATCTCCGCCTCCTGTTCCCCGATGCTCCACTGTAAGCACCGATTGAACTGCTCGATGGCCTTTTCATATCTCTCCAGCTCCATCAGAAAGACCCCAATCTTCACCTTCACCCGGGGTGTAGATTCATAATCAGGGAAGCGGTCGACCAGCTTCTCCGCCGTCTCCATTGCTAGGCCCAACTGACCTAGTCTTTCGTAAGTGAGAATGAGATTAAACATAGCATCAGGGGCCAGAGCTCCAGTGGTATCCGCCAATACCTTCTGGTAAGCATCTGCGGCTCTGGCAAACCGCCGTTCTGAGTAGTAGAACCCTCCCAATCTCATATTGACCTGCCCGGTGTAGGCACTGGAGGGGAATTTTTCGCAGAAGTGAATAAGGGCCTGAATTGCTTCGTTCTTTTTGCCCTCTTGTAGAAGGCAGACGGCGATGTAGTAGGAGGCATCGTCGGTAAACTCACTTTCAGGGAACTTTTCCAAGACCCGTTGGAATTGTCCTCGTGCTCGCTTATACGCCTTTTGCTCTAACCAGAGCAATCCCCGTTCGTATTCAAATCGGGCTAACCATTGCTTCGCCGCTGGCAGGCGGCCAAATCTTTTTTTGAAACTGCGCAGGGCACTGGCAGCCTGTTTTCCCTGTCCAGTTCGCAACAGACAGACTGCCATCCCACCAGCGGCCTCCACGCGCTCCCGGTCAAGGCAGAGGGCTAAGGTGTAGGCTGAAAGAGCATCCTCGTATTTTTTCTGGTAGAATAAGATAGCACCTATCCTCTCTGCGGCCTCCGGGGCAAAGAGACTGGAGGGAAACCCCTGGGTCAACTCCCTGAAGACCCCCACAGCCTCGGACTCCTTTCCCAGTGAGAGCAGCAGCTTCCCCTTGTAGAAAAGTACACTATCTGAAGCACTATCCTGGGGAAAGAGCCGAAGGAATCGGTTATACAGGGCCACGGCTTCGATGTATTTGCCCTCTTTCTCATAAATGGAGGCTAAACCCAACAGGGCCTTTTTAACCGTCTGTTTCTCCGAATTCTCAGGGGAAAAGACCGGCGTTTCGCCTCCTTCACCTATCTGTTTTAGTATCTCCTGGTAAAGCACACTGGCCTTGTCTGCTTGTCCAATTTGCGAGTAAGCCTCTGCCAGATATAGGCGGATAAGCTGGGGAGACTGGTCCGGGGGAAGGTTCTG
>CAZQSC010000035.1:0-16419 GCA_964595705.1 uncultured bacterium
TCAAAGCAAAACTACCGTGCAGCTTCCACCTATTTCACGGGGCAAGCCCTCTCCCCCCAAGGGAGAGGGATTACTTTGAGACTTTTTATGAATCAATCATCAAGAGGTTCTGTTTTTCAGCTTTGAACCAGACTTCTAACCGTCTGCATATTCTTCTTATCCTCTGCCTCCCCTGGCGGGGTTTCCATAATTCCGGGAAGATTTCGCAGCTTGGGGTGGTTGATAATTCGACGAAAGCCTTCCCGCCCGATCTCTCCTTCTCCGATGTGCCAGTGCCTGTCTACATGAGAGCCCAGGGGGGTCTTTGAATCGTTGAGATGAAGCAGACAGAGTCTGTCCAAGCCCAGCAATTGGTCAAACTCCTGTAGGGTTTTCTCCAGGCCTTCATCGGTGGAGATGTCGTAGCCTGCCTCGAAGATATGGGCGGTATCTAAGCAGACGCCGACCCGGTTGGGACTTTCCAGCCGGGCAAAGACATCTCTGATTTGAGAGAAGCTGTAGCCGATCTCAGTGCCCTGTCCAGCTGTACCTTCAAGCAGAAGAAGCACTTCTGTCTCCACTTCCTCCAGGGCCTGGTTAACTGCTGCCGCTACTTTTTCTAACGCCTGTTCTACTGAGCTCCCCATATGTTTACCCACATGGACTACTACAAAGGCAGCACCCAACAGCTGCGCTCTGCGCAGCTCTTCGGCTAAGGAGTCGATTGATCTGCGGTAGAGCCCTTCGTCAGGGGAAGCGGGGTTGGGCAGATAAGGCATATGTACCACTACTGGGGAAATATCCAAACGCCTCAGTGCGGTCTGGAAAAGTTTGGCCTCGTCGGAGGAAAGCGGCCCATATTTCCACCCTCTGGGATTGCGGGAGAATATCTGAACGGTCTGGCAGTTCCGTTCCACTGCCCTTTGGGCCACCTTCGACAGTCCACCGGAGATGGAAATGTGAAATCCGAATCGCATCCTCTACCCCTTGTTTTTCAGATTAGTTATCCCTTAGCATTTAACTGCACCGGATGTCCTTTGGGGTAAAAAATAGAAAATTGCAAAGAAGAGATATAATTATCTGATTATTAAAGAATATCTTCCCCTTTGCCCTCGGCGTTTTTGTCATTGAAATCAATCTTGGAGAAACTTTACTGACGAATTGCTCTGGAAATATAAAATAACTATTTCAATCTAATTTGGCAAGCAGATTGTGATATTTATCCATGCTCTTGCAGTTGATTTATTTCCAGAGAGTTCTATCCCAGGGATTTTACCCCCAAATCTTCCCTCTGAGGGACAAAAGAATCTTGACCTGAAGAGGGGAATCTGTTATTATATTAAGTAAGCATTTGTCTCTCCTAACTGTATTAGAGTTGTCTAAAAAGTAGGAGGTGAGTACGTGTCGGATAAAGAAGTTGTATCGCTTCTGCACCTGAAATCGGGCAGCAGAGGCCAGGTAGTAGAGATTATCGGAGGAATAGGATTTCAGAACCATTTGGACTCCTTGGGCATCAGACGGGGAAAGATTGTGCAGAAAATAGCAGCCCATCCCCTGCGGGGGCCTATAGTGATTGAATTAGACGGCACCAGAATCGCCATCGGTCGAGGAATGGCCAACAGAATTTTGGTGAAGGAGTTAGGAGCCAGCCAGACTTGATTACAGCAAAAAGGGGCACTGTTCAGATGAGAATAGTATTGATGGGTAACCCAAATGTGGGCAAAAGTGTGATCTTCTCCCGTCTCACCGGGGTGAATGTAATCGCCTCCAACTACCCAGGCACCACAGTGGAGTTCACCCGGGGGACAATGAGGTTCAAGGGGAAGAAGACAGAGCGGATCGATCTGCCAGGTACCTACACCTTGGAGCCTACCTCCAGGGCAGAAGAGGTGGCAACCAAGATGTCCCAGGAGGCAGATCTGGTGGTTAATGTGGTCGACGCTACTAACTTGGAGAGAAATTTGAACCTCACCCTGCAGCTTATTGAACGGGGGAAACCCTTGGTGGTTGCCCTGAATATGTGGGATGACGCCAGACATCGAGGAATAAGGATCGATCATAAAAGACTACAAGAGCTGCTGGGCGTGCCAGTCATTCCCACCGTGGGCCTCACCGGCGAGGGGGTTAAGGAACTGGTATTATCCTTAAGAAGGGCAACTTCTCGTGAAGCCATAAGCCGCACGAAAGAGGAGAGATGGTCACAGATAGGTGAGATTATCCGAGAGTGTCAAAGCCTCACTCACCGTCATCACACCCTGTTAGAAACCGTAGGCGATTTCACAGTTAAGCCCCTTACCGGGTTGCCTATCGCCTTAGTGGCTATATACTTTACCTTTAAAGCCATTAGATTTATGGGAGAGGGTCTAATAGGACATCTGTTTGACCCGCTGTTTGAAAGGTTCTGGACCCCTCTGATGATGAAGTTAAGCTCCCTGTTGGGTTCGTCAGGGTTTCTTCATGATGTGTTAATTGGAAAGCTGATTTCTGGAGAGATAGATTTTGTGCAGTCATTTGGTCTGTTGACCACTGGGCTTTATGTCCCCATTGCTATGGTCTTACCCTATGTATTCTCCTTCTATCTGGTTCTGGGAATATCGGAAGACCTGGGGTATCTGCCCCGGTTGGCCATATTGGCTGACAGCTTAATGCACAAGGTGGGATTGCACGGATTTGCCAGTATTCCGATGATTCTGGGCATCGGGTGTAATGTCCCTGGGGCCCTGGCTACCAGAGTTCTGGAGACAACAAGGGAGAGATTCATCGCTGCCACTCTTATGGCTATTGCTGTGCCCTGTACGGCTCAAATAGCAATGATTATAGGATTGTTGGGCGAACAACCTCTGTATCTGACTGCAGTCTTTGGTTCCCTGTTCCTGGTATGGATAGGCTTAGGAGTATTGCTCAACCAGATGCTAAAGGGAGAGAGTCCGGAGATATTTGTTGAGATATCGCCCTACCGGATACCTTATTGGAATGCCGTGGCAAAGAAGTTGTGGATGCGGATACGGGAGTTTCTCAGCTCAGCTATTCCTATGGTGCTTTTAGGTGTGGTATTTATGAATATCCTTTACAGTTTGGGGATCATCAATTGGATAGCTGTGGTCACCGCACCTGTGATTACTGGACTTCTGGGCTTGTCCCGGGAGGCGGTTTCAGTCCTGATAATAGGTTTCCTGAGAAAGGACGTGGCTGTGGGGATGTTGGTCCCGCTTAACCTGAGTGCCGGGCAACTGGTGGTAGCCTGCGTGGTGCTGGCGATGTATTTTCCCTGTGTGGCCACTTTCGTCGTTTTAATCAAAGAGTTAGGGATAAAAAGTATGTTTAAATCTACCCTGATTATGCTCCTCTCTGCCCTGGGGGTGGGAACGATACTTAACCTTATTTTTTAACCGAGGAGAGAGAAATGGCTCAGAAATTGACATCAAGCCTGGAAGATTATCTGGAGGCCATCTGCGTCCTCTCTCGAAAGGCTCCAGTGGTGCGCAGCCGTGACATCGCCCGCAAGATAGGGGTCACTATGCCTAGTGTAACCGAGGCTATGAGAAAACTGGCTGAGGCTGGTCTGATAAACTATAAAAAGTACGGATATATAACCTTAACCCCCAAGGGGGTCGATGTGTCCCAGCAGATTTATGCCCACCACAGGATCCTGTCCCGATTCTTCCGGGATATACTGGAGATCGAAATGGAAACGGCTGAAGAGGAGGCCTGCAAAATAGAGCACTACGCCAGCCTGGAAACCCTGCGGAGACTTAAGATATTTATTGAATTTATGGAATCTTATTCTAAGGATCACTCCGATTGGCTGGAAGGCTTCAGACAGAAGCTGGAACAGGGCCCAAAAGAGCAGGCCAGAGCTCAGGTAAGTAGGAGAAGTTGATCACAGTTTTGACATTGGGGCTATAACAGAGGGAAGGCAGTTGATAAAGTCGCTCCTGAGATCCTCGACAGGCCAGCGAATTACTTTGTGAGAGGGGGAAAATGAGTCTTCAGCAGATATGGATAACGGCTTTCTTGGTGGCCTTTTCCGGTGCTATGGTACCAGGTCCGGTTCTGAGCATCACTGTCACTGAGACATCAAAAAGGGGAGCTGTGGCTGGTCCCCTGATCGTTTTGGGCCACGGGATTCTGGAATTGGTGCTTATAATTGCTTTTTTCTTCGGGTTTTCACAATTTGTGACCGGCCCGACTTTCTTGAAGATCGTAGCTATTGCCGGTGGAGGGGTTCTGCTGTGGATGGGGGTGGCGATGACGATTAGTACCGCCAAGAGACCTATTTCACTTCAAGTGGCTGCTAACCCAGGTAAAACAACACATGCTACGTCTGTCCTCTTGGGGGCTGTTACCACCGCTAGCACCCCCTTCTGGTACATCTGGTGGCTTACCGTGGGACTGACCTATCTCCTCCAATCTTTGAAGTACGGCAAAATAGGTGTCGGCCTGTTTTTCAGCGGACATATCCTGGCAGACCTGGCCTGGTATTCCCTAGTAGCCTCCGCAATAGTTTTAGGTAAACGTTTTTTTAACAACTATGTTTACAGAATCTTGCTTCTTGTATCAAGCGTTTTTCTAATGGGAATGGGGGTCTATTTTATCTGGTTTGGAATGATAAGAAGGTGAACCTGCCTTCGCTGCCCTCCCAGGAATTCAGAAAGGACTTGACAAAACAACAGAAAAGATGTTATATTTATTTGTCTTTTTATTAAACAAACAGAGCGTGAGTAGATTCCCTTTATTCTCAAAGTTTCCGAAGGCAGAGAGGGGGGTTTTTTCAATCTTCTTAGTGCTTCTTCTCACACATCCGTTTACGGGTGCATTGGGTTGCCTTCACTATCCAGGCATAAAGCCCCATACCTACTCTCCCTGCCTTTCAGAAAACCACACGCATTTATGAAAAAGCATACTTAGATAAGGAGGTGAGAACTTGCCACATCATAAGTCAGCATTCAAAAGGATGAGACAGGATAAGTTGATCAAGGTTAGAAATTCAGCTACCCGCTCTCGGATGAGAACCGCTATCAAAAAGGTCCGTCAGGCAGTAAGCAAAGAGGAGGCCCAGAAGGCTCTGCTGGCTGCTGTATCTGTCATTGATAAGACTGCCAGCAAGGGGGCTATTCACAAAAACACCGCAAACCGATATAAATTACGGTTGACCAGGTTTGTCAACTCCTTACCATCTGAACAGGAGGCTGAAGTAACTTAAGTAAAGCCTCGAAGACTACCTTTTAGATTTATGACAAGCGCACGTGGAAGCTGAGAAAGGGATATCCCCGCCTCACCTCGGTTGATTGCCGGCCCGGCGTGAACCGTGATCGGTCATCAGTATCGGGGGCATTTTCACGCCTTACGCTTCACGCCCCTCAGGGCGCCCGTTGGCATAGTAGGCTCTGCTCATTTTCCAGATTTCAAACGCGCAGGGTATGAAACCCAAAAACCTGGATTTCAGTTGAAAGATTATGCAGAGTAGGATTAAAAAATGGATACTGGGGCTTACGGCTCTGGTTTTTCTTCTTTCCCCCTCTATTCTTCAAGCCCAGAAGGTTCAGAACCCTCATCGGTTAACCATAGCCAGACTCAAGTACAGCGGCGGGGGCGACTGGTACAACGACCCCTCCATTATTCCTAATCTGGCCAGGGAGATAAACAGGAGAACCACCACCCGGGTCAATGAAGAAGAGGCAACAGTAGAGATAAAAACCCCAGAGCTGTTTCAGTATCCGTTTCTATTTATGACTGGGCATGGGAACATAGATCTTTCCCAGCAGGAGGCCAAACGGCTCAGGTTGTACCTGACCCACGGGGGATTCCTTTACGCCGACGACGACTACGGTATGGACAAGGCCTTTCGACGAGAGATTAAAAAGGTATTCCCGGACAAAGAGCTGGTGGAACTGCCCTCTGATTTTCCCATCTACCACTGTTTCTATGACTTTCCACACGGTTTACCTAAAATCCACAAGCACGATGGCAAACCGCCTCAGGGATTCGGCATATTTGACCAGGGCAGACTGGTAGTCTTCTACACCTACGAGACGAACATAAGCGACGGCTGGGCAGATCCTGATGTGCATAAGGATCCACCAGAGAAAAGAGAAGCCGCCTTTCGAATGGGGATAAATATTGTAACTTATGCCTTAATGCACTGAGAGGTAGGTTCGGTGATAGATATAAAGCTGATCAGAGAGAACCCAGATCAGGTGAGAGAACGGGCAGCTAAGAAGGGAGCGGTGATTCGGGTAGATGAAATCCTCCGTCTGGATGAGGAGAGACGGCGACTACTCACCCGGGTCAACGGGCTGCGCAGTGTTCAGAAAGACCTCAGTTCTCAAATAGGACAGCACCCGGAGAAGAAGTCCCAGTTGATAGAGCAGATGAAGGAGATTTCTCAGCAAATAAGAGAAGTCCAAGCCTCCCTTAAACAGATAGAAGAGCCCTTTACCGCCCTGTTGATGCAGATTCCAAACCTCCCTGACGAAAGCGTTCCTGAGGGCAGGGACGAAAGTGACAATGTAGTGATTAGAGAGTGGGGAAGACCCAGGCAGTTCGATTTCGAGCCCCAGGACCATGTGACGCTGGGTGAGAGGCTGGATCTGATTGATATTCCCCGGGCGGCTAAAGTCTCCGGTGCCAGGTTTTACTATCTTAAGAATGAGGCAGTCCTGCTGGAGTTTGCCCTGGTTCAGTTTGCCTTTGAGATGCTGACCAAAGAGGGATTCATTCCAGTTATCCCTCCAGTTCTGGCTCGTGAGGAAGTCCTCTATGCTATGGGGTATCTCCCCTCGGCTGACACTGAGATGTACAAGACAACCTTAGACGGCCTGCGCCTTGTCGCCACCGCCGAGCATACCCTTGGCCCCTTACACCAAGATGAAATCCTGAGGGCAGAAGAGCTTCCCTTAAGATACGTGGGTTTCTCCTCCTGTTTCCGAAGGGAGGCGGGCTCTTATGGCAAAGACACCCGAGGCATCCTCCGGGTGCACCAGTTCGATAAGGTGGAGATGTTCTCCTTCTGCCGAGGGGAAGGGTCAAGAGAGGAGCATGAATACCTGGTCTCTTTGGAGGAGAAGATTACCCAGGCTCTGCAGATCCCCTACCGCGTGGTTATGATGTGCACTGGGGACTTAGGGGTGCCAGCGGCAAAGAAGTATGACATCGAGATGTGGCTGCCCGGCCAGGGCAGATATCGAGAGACCCATTCTTGCAGCAACTGTACTGACTTTCAGGCCCGGCGGCTTAACATCCGTTATCGTCAGGGGAAAGGTCCTACTCAGTTCGTCCATACTCTGAACGGGACGGCAGTAGCCGTTGGTAGAACCCTAATCGCCATAATGGAAAATTACCAACAGCAGGACGGCAGCATCCTGATTCCGCAGGTGCTCAGACCCTATATGAAAATAGAGAGGATCTCTCCCAAACAACGCTAATGCCTTTTCCACTTAGAATTCCGCATTCACTTAATTAACTTTGTGACAGGAGAGTGGACCATGGATGAGGAATCGTTGCAGTTTCTCGAAAATCTTTGCAATAGCTTCGGACCATCCGGGTTTGAAAGAGAACCCTTAAAGATAACTAAAGAGTATATCGTGAGATATGCTGATGAAGTCACTCATGACAGATTGGGATCACTGCTTTTCAAAAAGGTAGGCACATCGGAGTCACCGGTAGTGTTGCTGCCCGGCCATGTGGATGAAGTTGGTTTTATCATCTCGGGCATAAATGACAAAGGTTATTTGAAATTTAATACAATCGGCGGATGGTTTGACCAGGTTCTTTTGGGACAGAGGGTTCGAATCAGAACAAATAAGGGTGAACTCTTGGGAGTCATTGCTGCTAAACCTCCGCATCTGTTGCCTCCTGATGAGTGGAAGAAAGTGATCACCAAGGACAAAATGTTCATAGATATCGGATGTTCTAATAAAGAAGAAGCTGAGAATCTTGGGGTAAGAATAGGTGATCCTGTGGTTCCTGTTTCGAATTTCTCACAGACTCAGAAAGTCGTATTTGAGGACAAGAAAAAGAAGGGCAAAATGGTATTAGCTATAGGAAAGGCATTTGATGACCGGATAGGGACTTTTATTGCAACAGAAGTCGTCAAAAGGTTACACCTGGAGAACATCCAGCACCCAAACACAGTGATCGGAGCAGCTACGACACAAGAGGAAGTAGGATTAAGGGGTGCAAGGACAGTTGCCTACGTGACCAAACCAGATGTTTGTATTACTCTTGAGGTTGATATTGCAGGAGATGTCCCAGGAATTGAGTCATATGAGGCACCGGCAAATATGGGTAAGGGGCCTTCGATACTGACCTACGACGCCTCTATGATACCAAATCAGCCACTGAAGGAATTTATCATCGATGTTGCCGAGAAAAACAAGATACCTTATCAGTTATCTCAAGTATCCAGAGGTGGCACAGATGCAGGGGTTATTCATATTCAGGGTGCTGGCTGCCCGAGTGTGGTAGTTGGAATACCCACAAGGCATATACATTCACATGTTGGTATCCTGAGTCTTGAGGATGCAGAAAATGCCGTTCGCCTCGTAATCGAAGCCGTTAAAAGACTGGACCAGAAGACCGTAGATGGGTTTACAACCGTGTGAGTCGTAGACCTTTGCCTGTTGGTCTCTTACTATAAACATTCTGTCCCTATCGGGACAGAGGAGAGTGTCGTTAGAGATGAGATGTTTATAGATTTTTCTCAGAAAGTCAAGGCACTAACAGCCTCTTCAGTTCCAGATATTCTTCTTCCCCCAGCATTCCTGCCCGCCTGGCAAGCTCTGCCGTTAAACTCCCCAGTTTTTTATAGATTTCGAGGTATTCTGGCAGGAACCTCTGGATTATCTCCAGGTGCCTCTGGACAGTCTGCAGGTCTCCCCTGCTCACGGGGCCGGTCAGGGCCCCGGGCAGTCCCACCCCCTCCAGGTTTCTCACTGTGCTCCAGGTGAGGGGCCCGATCATCTTCAGGGCTTCTCCTTTCTCTATTCCCATCCTTCCTAACATCTCCACGGCCAGGTCGGTGATCGTAACCAAGTAGTTGGAGGCCGTGCACAGGGCAGCGTGATAGAGGGGCTTTGCCTCAGCAGCGATAATCACTGCCTTTCCGCCCAGCTGTTCGACCAACCTCTGCCCGAATTTCAGTGCCTCTTCGTCCCCTTCCAGTGAGAAGTAGCAGCCCGGCAAGGCATCAATGGAGACCTGACCCTTAGGGAAGGTCTGAACTGGATGCAGGGCCAGGGGGTAGGCCCCTTCTCTTTTAGCTGAACCCAAGATATCCGAGCCTAAGGCTCCGCTTAAGTGGATTACTATATCGCCTTTTTGAAAACCACCTCCGGCGGCAATCTGGTCGCATACCTGTTTTATGACCTGGTCAGGGGTGGAGATGAGAATCACATTGGCTACCTTTGCCACTTCTACTGGATCTGTGGAACAGAGGGTACAGTTGACAAGAGAGCCGCACCTGTGGGCAGACTGGCCTGTTCGACTGGCTATGCCAACGATTCGGCAGCCTTTCTGATACAGTGCTACAGCAAAGGTCGTTCCCACCGCTCCGGCGCCAATTATAGCTATTTTGGGTGCTTGCATTTTTCAATCCGCCGTCTTACAGAAACTATACCCGGTCTTCCCGGAGAGAGACGAGGCCTCGGTGAGAGCAGATTTACCTCTGGAGAATTCTCTCCCTTGGTGCCCTGAAAGATTGTAGCGTAGAGCTTCAGGTCTCCATAAAAGGGAGGTCTGAAGAGCTCCGCTACTTGGTTCTCTCCCATCTTTGGAAGATATGCGAAGTTAGTGAACGCAGTGAAGCTAATTAGGAGAAGAAAGCAACCCCCCGCAGATTAGGCGGTGTGGCTGTGGCTAATAATTCTCACCCAAGAGTTCGAAATATGCTCTCGGATGTGCACAAGCCGGGCACTTCTCAGGTGCTTCAGTGCCTTGGTGGATGTATCCGCAGTTTCTGCATTTCCACTTTACAACACTCTCTCGCTTGAAAACTCTATCCTTTTCAAGGTTTTCAAGGAGGGCAAGATATCGCTTCTCGTGCTGTCTTTCTGCCACCGCTATCGCCCTGAACACTTCTGCTATCTCTGCAGCTCCTTCTTTCTCCGCTATCTGGGCAAACTCAGGGTACATCGTTGTATATTCGTAGTTTTCTCCAGTTGCAGCTGCCTTTAGATTCTCTTTCGTACCTCCGATCACACCCGCAGGGAAAGCAGTTGTGATCTCAACCTCTCCTCCCTCTAAGAATTTGAAAAGCCTCTTAGCATGTTCCTTCTCGTTTTCTGCAGTCTCAAGGAATATAGCTGCAATCTGCTCATAACCCTCTTTCTTTGCCTGGGAGGCAAAGTAGGTATAGCGGTTCCTCGCCTGCGATTCTCCTGCAAAGGCTATAAGGAGACTGTTCTCTGTTTTTGTTCCCCTTAAACTTTTCATTTCTTTCACCTCCCTTGTATATTAGGCGTCCATTAGTCTTAAGACCAGTTTTTATTTTATTTCCTGCCGACTTTTTCAGCACCGGTCCTGTATGTATCACATAGCACTTCCCAGCTTCGCTTTTTCGATCATTGTATCTATGGCATACTGCAATTCCGGAGGGAGCCCTTTCAGTCTCACATCCAGAAACCCTCGCACAATGAGGGAGGTGGCGGTGTTCTCGTCCAATCCCCTGGTCATAAGGTAGTAGATTTCTTCGTCGGCAATCTTGCCTACCGCGGCTTCGTGGGAAAGGTCGGTTTCCGGAAGGGTACCCTTGAGTTCCGGCACAGCGTGGATAGAGCCTTCATCGCGTAGAAGCAACCCGCTGCATTCCATATGACCTTTGGTATTTGCCGCACCGCCTTCCAGGTAGCCCCTGGCTATGATCTCCCCTCCATCGGAGACTGTCCGGCTTATGATCTCGGCTTTGGCTTCGGGTTCTATCAGTTTAGCTGCTGCCCCTAGATCAAAATGTGCCCCTTGAGGTGCGTAGATTATGGAATTAAATCTGGCTATCCCTCCTCTCTTAACCGTAGCTACTGGATACGCCTGTACCAGTTCGGCTGCAGTCAGGGCTATGTAGTTGGATATGAAGACTCCGCCTGCCTCTACCAAAGCAGCGCTTCTGGGAAAGACCCTGACCTGAGGTGCCCAGTCGTGGATCATAGTGTAGGAAAGCCGGGCATTCTCTCGCACATAAAATTCGGTCACCCCTGTGTGGTTTCCCTGTTTCACGTAGGATGCGGTGGTACAGCCGGTGATGATATGCAGTTCCGAGTCCGGTTCGGCCACTATGACGTTGTGAACCATCTGGGAGAGTCTCGCCGTCTTAATAAAAAAACAGGATTGGACGGGTTTTGCTATTTTGGCACCTGGAAGTGCCCTTATGAAATACCCTACGGGCGGATGTTGTGCCACTTCTCTTGTATAATTATCCTTTTCTTTGGACACTAATTCGAAGACAAGACCTTCCACCCAAGGGTATTTTTGTAGAGCTGCTCCGAGTGGGAGTATCTCCAGTCCTTTTTCTCTCTGTTCACAGGAAACAACTTCGTGGTCTCTGGTCAGAAAGGTGCCCGACCTGGGCATAGTTCCGGAAGAGTCATATCCCACCTTTTGGAGTTTTCGGATATCGCTCTTGGAAAGCTCCATTATTCCTTCCCCTCCTTTTCCAGGCACTCCACACATTTTTCAAACCCATGTTTTCTAATTATCTCCAATATCTCTTGGGGACTGCCAGAACACAATATTCTCCCGTCGAGAATGACATGTCCCACATCTGTTTGAATGTGCTGGATTATGAAGCCGGTGTGGGTTATGATTAACCCGGATTTCTTCCTGGTGATAATGGGGTGTTTTTTCTCCAGCATCTCTCTTATGATGTCGGAAAGCAGTACTATATTTTCAAAATCCACACCGGATTCCGGTTCATCTAACATGAGCAGGGCGGGGTCCATCAACTTCATCTGAAGGACCTCGGAGCGCTTGATCTCACCACCGGAGAATCCCTTGTTGATATCTCGGTGGAGGTAGTCTTTCAGATTGAGACTTTCGGCAGCCGCAAAGATATCGTCTCCACTCCCTTTTACCGCTTTCAGGAGGTGAAACAGACTCACCCCTTTGACTGCCGGAGGGCGCTGGAAAGCCAGACCAATGCCCAGTTTTGCCCTTTCGTGAGCCGGCAGGGAAAGGATGGATTCTCCCTTGAATTTTATATCCCCGTCAACTACCTCATATTGAGGCAATCCCATAATAGCTCCCACAAGTGTGGTCTTGCCTGAGCCATTGGGGCCGAATATCACATGGACGGTGCCTTCCTCTATGGTCAGGTTCAGCCCATGAAGAATTGTCTTATCTCCAATTTTCACTTTAAGATCACCGATTTCCAGAAGAGGGGTATTCATTCTTTTGCTCCAGTTTGAAAATGTGAACAGTGAAACGTGATTAGCCATTCACGCATCATGTTTCATATCTTTTATATACGGCCCAAATCCTTTATTATAGGTTCAAGCGTTTCAACCGACTTCTGGAGTGCAGCACTTTCCTCTGCAGAGAGGGGTGCTTCTATTACTCGTTCGATTCCGTTGGTGCTGACCATACAGGGAATGCTGAGACAGAGATTGTGAAGCCCATACTCTCCATTCAGTAAGGTAGAGACCGTCAGAATGCTGTGCTCATCTCTTAGTATGGCTCCCAAAATTCTCAACATAGCCAGACTGACCCCATAGTTAGTAAACCCCTTGGCCTCGATGATGTGATAGGCAGATTTTTTCACTGCTTCTTCAATCTGGCTTCGGAAGTTCAGTGTACACCTATGCTTACAGCTTTTACAGAATGATTCCAGCGGGATTCCGGAGATATTAACCAAGCTCCACAGCAGCACCTCGCTGTCGCCATGCTCGCCGATCACGTAGGCATGAACGTTTCTGGCATCAACGTTGCACCTATGACTGAGCGAATAGCGGAGTCTGGCGGAATCAAGAACAGTCCCTGATCCCCAAACCTGGCCCGAAGGCAGTCCTGAACTTTTAAGCACGACGTAGGTCATCACATCCACGGGATTGGTAGTGACAAGTAGCACCGTTTCTTTGATATAAGGAGCTATCTGGGTCACGATAGATTTGCATATCCCCGCATTTCGTTGGACTAGTTCCAGTCGGGTTTCACCGGTTTTTTGCCGGGAGCCGGCAGCAATAACGATAATTTTTGCCCCCTGGCAATCAGAATAATCCCCAGCGTAGATTTTCACCGGGGGGACAAAGAATAGGCCATGATTCATATCCAGAGCATGTCCTCTGGCTCTTTCTTTGTCTATATCGATCAACACGATCTCGGTTACCAGGCCAGATAGCTGTAAGGTATAGGCTAAAGTAGCCCCCACATCCCCTGCCCCTATGATAGCGACTTTAGACATATGTTTATCTCCCCCCTAATAAAGTCTTCACTTTTTGCTGAGAGCAAAGGTCCCTTTCTTTCCAAATTCTCGCCTTTGCTCTCAGCCGACGAAAAGGAAGGCCGGTCAGGCAATTTTTACCTCTACCGAGTTCTCCCACAGCCCGCGAATGTTGCAATAAGAGAGGGCGTAGAGAGTGGTGTCCTCAGAAAGCATCATCCTGAAGGTAGCTACCGGCTCAGCATAGGTAGGAGCTAACTCCAAAGTGGCCAAGTGAACCGGAGGTTTCTGTCCGATTTGAGCAAACACCTGAATCCACTTGATATGATGCTCGACCGTGTTAGGATGGCGAACCTCCTTACCCACGGTGACGGTCACGGGGAAAATCTCGCCTTTCTTGATTTCGGCCGGCACTTCGATAACTGGTACATGTTTCTCCTTGCCCTCAGCCTCTGGCTGCTTATAAAGTTCACCTAATTTCATAGTTTGATCTCCTTGTGTTAGTGGGAACCTCACGGAAATCCTCAAAGCCTCCATAGGGCACCTGTTAGATCACTCCTCTTTCTATCCTCTTGAAGGTATCCAGATGTTCTCAGGCCCATATCCTCCCCAGGGGCTTTATTTCAGTAATAGCGATCGCCTTGAAATTGTCCCCACCAGCCTTCCCCTTAGTGTCCCTGGCTGTTGTATCGAATGGAGACCTGAATCTCTCTGGTCAACCTGCTGGCGTCGTCTGTTTTTGATTGACCTTCATCACCTGCTCCAGGAAGGCCGGCTCCGGCAGAGCTCCCTCAAATTGAATCTTTTCGTTGATCACCACCTTGGGCACGGCAAAGACACTGTATTTGTTGATCAGATGAGGAAATTCAGCCGATTCAACATATCAGCATTTATGAGGTTGCTTTCCACAGCCAATTGATGGGCTATCTTCACCGCCTTTGGGCAATAGGGACAGGTGAGAGTGACGAACACCAGAATATGCACTGGATGGGTGAGTTTTTTTCACTGTCTCTCGGCTCTCGGGCGCAAGCCCAGAATCCCGGGCCGAAACCGTCTTGATCGCTTCCACCAGCGATACGAACTCATACCCTCCGGGCAAACCGTAGAATCTTATCCCATAGTCTTTTTCCCCATCACCACAATGGCAGGGATTTTGTCTACTCTATATTCCTGAGCTTGCTCCTTGTTCGTAATGAAGTTATAAACTTCTATGCCAATTTTTTCACTGAGCGAAGCTACCTGCTCAGCCAACGCACGGGTTTCTTTACAGTATTGACACTCCAGTTCCTGAGTGAAGACAATGAGCTTGACTTCCTCTTTTAGCCCTGCAAATTCTTTCTCTATTTGCTCCTTTCCCACCAGTTTCTTCTCCCCCTTCACATTGAGTGGCCGGGAGTGTTTGCCCGAGGCGATAATTATAGCCTCAGCCCGGTAGCTTTCACCCGCTGAGGTCTCCACAGTGAATGTTCTATCCTCCCTGGCTATTCGAATCACCTCGGCGTTCTCTTTTGTGGCAATAGGGAATTGATCCACCTGCTGCTTAAATTTTTCTATCGCTCCTTTCCTGTTATGTATTGATATCCCATATAATTTTCCACTTCGGCTGTCAGGAGAACTTGTCCCCCGATATCTTTGGTTACCAGCAGCGTATCGACTCTCTTTCTTGCCGAATAAACTGCTGCAGTCAGTCCTGCTGGCCCGCCGCCGACCACAATTAATTCATAGATTTTGGTCGCATCGACGGCCGGTTTTGCTACCTCTTCAGGCCCCGGGAAAATGATTCCTATATCTTCTATCTTCGCTACCAAATCGCTTTCCTCCGTATAAAGCGTTACGGAGTTTCCAATTCCTTCTCAAGATGCAAAAGCCTACAAATGTGGCCTTTTTCCTGTTCGATCAATTCGCCCAGGAGTTTTTCATCCCCCTCCCAGACCAAATCACACCTTTCGCGAAAGAACAGAATATTGTTTTTTTCAATAGCAATAGCCATTTGGATAACCGCTAACTCATCCGGGAGCTCTTTGACTAGTTTTGCGCCTTCTTCGACCTCCGGGAAAACTTTTGTATCGACCAACGCCCTAAAATATAAACCCACTTCCTCCCAGTTGTAGGCGCCCTGAATCTGCAATCGATCGGTGGAGCTGCGAAGCTCTTCAAAGGTAGCAATGTGTTCCTTCTCCTCATTAGCCAGGAATTCAAACACCTTCTTAACGTTATTCCCTTTGGCGGATTTCTGCATAGCTTCAAAGAAAGACAAGCCTCTGCGCTCAATTTGTATGGCCATTTCGATGATTTCGTTCCTGGAAAATTTGGCCTCCATCATTTACCCCTTCTTTATCTGGTATCACATTGATAACTCAGTTAAGCCTATATTGGGTACTGTGCCCTTAGCTAAAGGATGGGTGGTCTTATCCCGGGTTTCCAGAAAGAACTGGCGGCCATCGCTCTCCATCTGAAGGGCCAGTTGGCGATTTCGTAATATTGCAAATCTTTTCCTCCTCACCCTATCCCTCTCCCCGATGAGGAGGGGGAAGTTTCTCTCTCATTTAGGTAGAAAGGTGATTTCGTGAAGCCCTATTTCACATTTTGCCCGGAGTATATCCCACTTCCCGGATTGCTTGTTCAACTTCTTCCAGACTCAGGTCGCCATCCACTTCCACAGTTTTCTCCTCCAGATTAACCAGCACCTGTTTGACTCCGGACAATCTCTTTAATTTGTTCTCAATGGTCATCTGGCAGTGCTTACAGGTCATATCAGGGACATACAGTTCATATTTCATCTTCGCTGTTTCCTTTTTGGTTTTTACAAATCCCCTGAAGATAAGCAAAAATAAGACCACAGCGGAGAATAGCTTTAACGGATAAGGTAGTTGTTCTCCCTGTGGCAATATCAGTCCGATGTCCCCACCCAATCCTTTCCAAAGCAGGTTGAAAAGCCAGCCGGCAAGAATCGAAACGATGATGATAGAAGTAAGGTAGAGGTAGAATGCCCGCTTGCCCAATTTGGAGTAGACAAATGAGAGGGTTAAAGTGTTGGTAGCGGGCCCCGCAATCAGGAACACCAGAGCAGCCCC
>CAZQSC010000035.1:16429-16638 GCA_964595705.1 uncultured bacterium
ACGGGGATGGAACCTGTTGCACAGACATAGAGCGGAATAGCCAGAACTAGCATTATTAGAAAATGAAGAAAGGGATATGAAAGATAGCCTATGAACATATCTTCTGGAATGGCCACTGTAAGAATGCCCCCTATAATTACACCCACCAGGAGCCATTTCCCAATATCTTCCGCCAGCTCCACAAACCCGTAGCGAAGAGTCTCCTTTAT
>CAZQSC010000036.1:0-16626 GCA_964595705.1 uncultured bacterium
GGTCTGCCGCGCGGTTCTATTTTTGAACAGGGTCCTAACAGAGTCAAGTTAGAGTGAGGAGGAGAAAAATTGCAAGAGGTTTCCGAACAAAAGGTGAGTATACACGATTACCTTCGGATATTGTACAAAGGGCGTTGGATCATTGTAATATCATTTCTGGCCGTTGTGATTTCCACCGTTTTCTTCACCCTACGAGCAACCCCTATCTATGAGGCAAAGACAACCATATTGATTGAGACCGGAAAGACAGGAGCGGCTATCTCCCTATTTGAGGCACCAGGGTTTACCCGAAGGGAGACAATGATCAACAATCAGGTCCAGATATTGAAGAGCCGTACCATTGCCGAGTTGGTCCTTAACGAATTGAGGAAGTTGTCTGGCAGCCAGACCTTTGCCATTTTCAAGACTGACCCTGGCAGACCCTGGAGCCGTGAAGGTGCCCTAAAGACCCTGGAGGAAAGCATTAAGGTGACACCAATCAGGGACACTGACATCGTTGAAATAAAGTGTCAAGCGCCCAGCCCAGAAGAGGCGGTCGCTATTGCAAACACCTTTACTCATGTATACTATCAGCAGCGTCTACAGATGAGCAGAGAGGAGATAAGTGAGACCAGACGGTTTATCGAAGATCAACTGGCCAAGGTCAGGGAGGAGCTCAGGGCTTCAGCGGAGGCACTGCGAGATTTCAAGCAGCAGGAGAAAGTGGTTGCTCTGCCAGATGAAACTAAGGCCTTAGTGGAACAACTGGCTGACTTTGAAGCTCTGTACAACGAGGCGGAGACAGATCTGGGGAGTTCTCAAACCCGCCTGAACTACTTGAGAAAACAGCTTCGAGAACAACAGAAAGAGCTGCCCGAGAAGATAGCGATGGTCTCCAGTCCTTTAATCCAGAATTTCAGAGGCGAGATCGCGAAACTGGAAGGAAAGTATGCCAATTATATCGCCCAGGGGATTTCTGAAGATAATGAAAAAGTGATGGCGATAAAAAACCGAATCCAGGAGATTAAGAACAAGCTTAAGGAGGAGACCCGGAAATTGCTCTCAGAGAAGCTGGCACCGGAGAATCCCTTATTGTTCTCGCAAGCATTAGTGGATAAAATCCTTACCTTGGAAGTAGAGGTGGAGGCCAGCAGTGCTAAGGCGTCCGCCCTCAAAAGAATTGTCGACCAGTACGCAGAGAAATTACAGGCATTGCCCGAAAAAAGCCTTGAGCTGGCCAGACTGGAGCGAACTGCTCAGGTGAATGAAAAAATATATATTATGTTAATGGAAAAATCCCAGGAGGCCAGGATCACCGAGGCTGGACAGATTGGCAATGTTAGGATTATCGATGAGGCCAGAGAACCTAAGTATCCCATCAAACCAAAGAAAAAACTGAATGTTATCTTAGGGGCTCTGGTGGGACTGGGCTTAGGTGTAGGCATTGCCTTCTTCTTGGAATATATAGACACCTCCATTCGCACTCCCGATGAGGTGGAAAGATTCACAAACCTTCCCCTGTTGGGGACAATACCTTTAATCAAAGTGAAAGATAAGGATAAAAAAACCCGTCGCACCGAGGCAAGTTTGATCTCCGCCAGACTTATATCCCACTTAGCACCTAAGTCGCCTGCCAGCGAGGCCTACAGGACTCTGCGCACCAATATTCAATTCACCAAACTGGACAGACCACTGCAGAGCCTGCTGGTGACCAGCGCAACTCCCGGAGAGGGAAAAACCACCACTGTAGCCAATCTGGCCATTACCATGGCCCAGATGGGCACAAAGGTGCTGCTGGTAGACACCGACCTGAGAAAACCTATGCTCCACCAGATATTCGGAGTCGAACGAGATGTAGGATTAACCAATGTATTGGTTGGGGAAAGAGACCTTTCTTCAGTAATAAAGCTCACCGATATAGAGGGGCTTTCCCTCATATCGTGCGGCCCTATTCCCCCCAATCCGTCTGAATTATTAGGTTCGGAGAAGATGGGACAGCTTATCGAACAAGCAAGGCGAGAATTCAACTTTATCCTGTTCGCCTCCCCTCCCACAATGGCAGTGACCGACGCCGCTGTTCTGGCCACCCTGACCGACGGAGCCCTTCTGGTGGTTCAATCAGCAAAGGTGTCCAGGGAGGCCGTGAATCGGGCTAAGTCAGTCTTAGAAGGCGTGGGGGCTCGCGTCCTTGGCGCCGTCCTTAACGACTTCGATATCGAAAGCCAATATGGCTATTACTCTCACTACTATTACTACTATTATTACTACTATCCAGAATCAGGAGAAAAAAAGAGAAGAAAGAAAACCAGGGCTTAACAGAGGCAACAACAGGAAGAAGTCCAACCGGAGTAAGATTAAATATCCTTGCAACCAGAGGCTGCTCTTATTATATTTCTACAGAAGCAGCCTTTTTAATATGCAACTGACAAATTTTGAGAAGGCCAATGTTATCGCATGGGAATCAACTTCCACGCCAAGATTAAAAGTCTAATAACCTAATTTATTGGATTTTCCATCTATAGCCAGGGCAATGTATTCCCTAGCCAACTTCACGGTTTTAAACTACCAATGCCCAGTGGCTAATGCCTAAAAACGGGGTTGAGGATGAAGAAAATCCTGTTCATTACCTATTACTTCCCCCCCTTGGGGTTAGGTGGGGTGCAACGGACACTGAAATTCGTCAAATACCTACCCAGTTTTGGCTGGCAGCCAATTGTGCTAACGGTGAGGCCCGGCAGTTATTTCGCCTTTGACCCCTCACTGCTGAAGGATGTCCCCGCAGCAGTAAAAGTAGTCCGGACTGGCTCGCTTGACCCGCTCAGGGCGCTTTCCTGGCTGGGACATAGGGGAAAGGTGGTAGAACCTACGGAACCCTTACGCAGAACGCTGAGTCGGTTGAGTCAGATGGTATTCCAGCCGGACAACAAAATCGGCTGGTTGCCTTTTGCTCTGAGTAAGGCAAGGGATATCCTGCGCCAAGAGTCAGTGGAAATAATTTACGCCACTGCCCCTCCCTTTACCTGCCATCTTGTAGGTGCTCTTTTAAGCAGATTCTATCGAAAGCCCCTGGTGGTCGATTTTCGAGATGCCTGGACACAATTTCAGTTCATCCGCTACCCCACCCCGATCCATCGATTGTTCAACCAATTCTTAGAAAAAAAGGTGATCAAGAGAGCTATAAGAGTTATCTCCACTAATGAGGTGCTGAGTGAAAACCTGCGCGGAGCACATCCCGGAGCTGCCGCTTCAAAATTTACTGTAATTACTCACGGGTTTGATCCGGATGATTTCAGAAACCAGGGCAAATTGCCTCCGACAGAGAAGTTTACAGTTACTTACGCAGGTTCCTTTTGGGAAAACCTCACTCCGAGATATTTCTTGAAGGCCTTGAGGGAACTTCTGGACGAAAAACCAGAGATAGAAAAGGGAATCAAAGCCGTTTTTGTCGGGTTGTTCAGAAAGGAGAACGAAGGGATAGTAAAAAGCTTGGGGTTAGAGAAAATTATTGAGGCCCCAGGCTACCTTTCCCATCATGAGAGTATCAGACGACTTCTTAGCTCTCACCTTTTGTGGATGATGACCGGCAAGGGGGAGGGAGCGGAGGCGGTTACCCAGAGCAAACTCTTCGAATACATCGCCACCGGCAAGCCCATCTTAGCCTGTGTGCCTGAAGGGGCAGCAGCCCAGATTGTCCGCTCCACAGGCAACGGTACGGTGGTGCCCCCTGACGACATCCAGGGGATTAAAAAAGCCATCCTCAGCTACTACACCCAATACAGAGAAGGTAAACTCGGGAGAACAGACCCAAAGATCATCCAGAAATATGACCGTCAAAGGCTCACCGGCGAACTTGCCCGACTATTCAACGAAATCCTTTCGACAGGAAATCAACAGTAGTGTATCTCCTGAGAATTGCAATTAACCACCGAGGTCACAGAGACATTTTATTATAATATAGAGACTTAAGCTTATTTTAAGTAATCTCTGTGTGATCTGCAGCCTTCAAATGCAACATTTGATATCTATGAAGTTTCCATTTCTCATTTCCGTTATCTGCCTCTCCCTGACCTGTGGGGCCGGATGTGGGCCGAGGAGCTACTGGCAATCTCCTGTCCCAAGGGGCAAGCTCAGTTTTCAATTTGTCCTGGCCTTTGGCACTGCAGGCAGCGGCCCAGGGGAGTTTCTCGACCCCAAGGGCCTTTGCCTGGATCCCTTAGGCAATCTGTATGTGGCCGATACAGGAAATGACCGTATTCAGAAATTTGATCCTGAGGGCGGGTTTCTGGCACAGCTTGGTAGCTTCGGCTGGAAAGAAGGTCAGTTCAACAAACCGACCGATGTTGCTGTCCGTACCTCTCTACATCTCTATGTTGTGGATTCACAAAATCGGCGTCTTCAAGTCTTCGATGCCGAATTGGAGCCTTTGGCAGAAATAACCGGCGACTTCGGCTGGTTAGCTGGAATTGCCATCTCTAACCACGGCGATATTTACATAACTGACACAGAAAACAGCCGTCTTATCAAGATCAACCCCTTTGGAAGGGTGGAGGCGGAGTTCACTGGATTCGGCCCCGGGACAGAGACTCTACTTAACCCCACCGGTCTTGCCTTAAACAAAGAAGGGGATATCTATGTTTGTGACTACGGCAACAATCGGATAGCCGTCTTTGATCAGTTCGGAAACTTCCTCTTCTGTTTTGGTGAGGCACTACTCCCAGAACCAGAAGGAATTAGCATCAACTCCCTCGGAGAGGTGTTTATGGTCGACACTGGAGCTCATCGGGTGTTGGTCTTCGACGAGAAAGGGGGCTTACTACAGAGATTCGGAGCCAAAGGTACTGAAGAAGGATTTTTCCAGGTACCCCGAGATGTAGCAGCAAATGACGATTTTCTCTATGTCCTGGACAGCGGAAATTCTCGAGTGCAGAAGTTCAAATTGATCAGAACCATAAAGTGACTGTGAATAAAAGATCTGTTCTTTTCGTTCGGCAGTGGATAGAGGCCCTGCTGTTTGTCACCTGTTTGGCAGTAACTGAACCGTTGGCAACAACGGCCTGTTTTGTTCAGAGCACAGAAAGCCTCTCCTGGGTGGAAATAAAGATAATCGGCGATGGCACCCCAGGTCCTTACCCTCTGGGTGATCTTCTAATTATCAAAGGAACAGAGGAGGTGTGGATTGACTCTCTGCGGGTCAACGGCCAGCAGGACTATGAGATCGACTGGGCAGAGAATCAAATCAGTTTCCCGGAATCTCTCCCTCTGGGCAAGGTGGTGAGGGTGAGATTTCAAAGATTCACCCTGCCCCTTCAGCCAGTTTACCGCCATCGACAGATAGCTACGGTAGAAAGCTCCTCGACGAGATCTTCACGGAGGCCGTCCGTTGAACCCCAAAGGGAATCTATGGGGAGAGCTACTGAGCCGGGCAAGTGGGAAGTGCTCCAGGTCAGCGGGATCAAAAGCCTGGCCGTCACAGTGGGTTCCAACCGGGACCTCTCGTTGGAGCAGACGTTAAGGCTTAATATCTCAGGCAGAATTGGAAGAGACACCGAGGTCGTAGCACTTTTGACCGACCAGAACAGCCCTATTCAACCAGAGGGAAACACCGAGAAACTGCAGAATCTGGATAAGGTCCTTTTGCAGATTAAGAAGGATAATTTCACTGTTGTGCTTGGAGATTACGATCTCTCCTTCACCCAAACAGAGCTGGGAAGATATGAACATAAACTTCAGGGTATTTGCAGCCGGTTCTCTTCGCCCCGGTTCAGGCTTACCCTGGCTGGGGCTCTCTCCCGGGGGGAATTTACTACTAACGAATTTACGGGCCTCGAGGGCAAGCAGGGTCCCTACCAGCTAAAGGCAAAGGATGGCAACACTAACATCGTCGTTGTTGCCGGGTCTGAAAGGGTGTGGCTGAACGGAGAGCTTTTGAAGCGCGGCGAAAACAACGACTATACCATCGAGTACGGCAACGGTCAGATCACCTTCACGCCCCATCGGTTGATCACCAGTGACTCTAGAATCACTGTGGATTTTGAATACTCCCACCAGGGGTATAAAAGGAACTCTTGGACTTTAAGAAGCGAGGTCAACCTTTGGGACAATAAGGCACGCCTTGGACTGACCGCCCTCCGAGAGGGTGATGACCGGAAAAACCCCCTTGCATTTGTACTGAATGAAAAAGAGAAGAATCTTTTGAGTAAAATTGGCGATAATTCTGCCTTTGCCTGGATCTCTGGGGTGGATTCATCAACTGCAGGCAGAGGCCACTACGTTGCTCTGTACGACACTCTCCCCGGTGGGGAACTTTATCGCTATTACCAGTTTGATCCCCAGGGCCAGAGCGACTACAACCTCTCTTTTTCCTGGGTGGGGGAAGGAGGAGATTACAGATATATAGGTGGAGGTATCTACGAATATGCAGGCAAAGGTAAGGGACAGTATCTGCCCAGGCGCTTTTTACCTCTGCCCACCTCTCACCATATAGAGGTCCTCGATTTCACCCTTAATCCTCTCAAGGCTGTTAGCCTCTCTGGCGAGATAGGAAGCAGCAGTCTTGACCTCAACACCTTCTCTTCCCGAGATGACGGAGACAATTTGGGCAGGGCTTACAAGTTAAATGCCTCGCTTCATCCTTCACCCATCACTCTGTGGAACAAAAGCTTGGGTTCTGTACAGCTATCCCTCCGGTATAGGTCGATTGGCAGAAGATTCCACCCCTTAGGAAGAATCTCAGAGGTGGAAGAGAAATACCAGTGGGGGATCTCAACAGAGACAGCAGCTGGGACCGACCTCAGTCAACAAGAGGAGAAACGAGAGATATCGGGAAGTTATCACCCTACACAACACTCGGTCTTGAATTTCGAATACGGGGAGTTAAATAGAGGAGACAATATCCGAACAATACGTCGCCGAATAAATTTGCGCCTGGAGGAGAGGAAAGCTCCCCATATTAACTACCACTGGGATTTACTCTCTCCTCAAGGGGCAGGCGATATTCTTCGTCAGAGAGGGAGGATAAGCTGGACCCTGTGGAGGTTTATCCCAGAGGTGTACTATGAGTCGGAATTTCGCAGTTCAAAGAGTGGGGAACAGGGGTTTCAACAGATCGGCAGCGGGTTTTCCCTCTTGGCCTGGGGCCCGTTGAGCTGTTCATCTAACTATACTAAGCGAGAAGAGCATCTGTCTGGCAGAAGAGCTTTGGCCTTCACCCAACAGCATCAGTTGGAGATAAAACAATGGCACTCTTTGACCCTGAACACAGAATATTCCCGTCGCAGAAAGCACTTCCCAGGGGGATCTGCTTCGAAGCAGAGGACTGACTTAGCTGATATAGATGTGAGATTTTCCCCTTTGAAGGGGGCGGTCCTCGCTGAGGTTCACTACCGGTTGACCAGCAGCGGAGTTACTAAGAAACTGAGAAATTATCTTTATGTGGGCAAAGGCACGGGCTGCTACATCTGGGAGGATACCAACGGGAACGGTCAGAAAGACGAAGGCGAATTTGTTCCTGACCCCAACGGAGACTACATCCTCTACATAGAAGAGATAGGAGAGTCGCAACCCGTCACTGAACTGGACAGCGGCTTGCGACTGGCGGTGGAACCTCGAAAGGCCCTCCCTCAAAAGAATAACTCTCTTTGGAATAAGATATTAAAGGAGTTTTCCTCCAACACCACCCTTCAGCTTCAGAGGAAAACCCGCAGAGAAAACGGGCTGAGTCTCTGGAAGCCAGGCGAGTCTGACCCCGCTATTATGAGGGATAGATCTGTCTTTCAGCAGGACATCAGCTTGTTCGATAGGAGCCGGAAGCTATTTCTATACTTCAGACACAGGAGATGCAGTGATTTAAGCAACGAATACTACAGTGGCAGCGACCGTTTCTCCTCCGTAGAAAACTCTCTTAAGCTCAGATCGCGTTCCCTTCCAAATTCAACGGTAGAACTTGGATATATAAAAGAGAGGATAGCCCGGAAGGGCAGCGGGACATCTGTTAACTATCGAATCGACTCTCACAAACTTCGGGCAGAGCTTTTCCATCGTCCTGCGATGTCTCTGGAATTCTCCCTCCGACTGCAACTGGGCAAAGATTGGGAAGCAGAGAGAAGAACCAGAGCAACTTGGATTTCCCTTGCTCCGGGGTTTTCTTATCGCCTTAGAGGGAAAGGCAGGTTCCAGACTCAACTGAACTATACGAATGTTAACAGCAACAACCCTACTCTGATATATCAAATGGCGGAAGGGAAAAGAAAGGGAACTAACCTCCGCTGGAATGCGAACCTTGACTATCGGTTCAGTCAATATGCCTCTTTCTCTTTCGCTTACTATGGGATAAAACGGCCAGAGAGAGATACGGTTCACTCTCTGAAAGCGGAGATGAGGGCCTATTTTTAGCCAGCAGATTGTGGATTCGCAAACTTGGAAGGGGTGATTGATTATCTTGACTTTCCTAAACCGCCAGTGTAAATTTAGAGCCGGCTCGAATGTCAAATAACAAAACTCCAATGCTAAAGGAAATTTTCACCCTACGGGCTAGAAAAGCTTATCCATGGACAACGAAATGTTAAATCGGTTGACATTTAGACTTTGTTGACCTTGGACACAGAGGGACTTTCTTTTTGGTGTTCGGATTTTGAGCTCGATTTGACATTAGCGAGGGTAATTTATTCCCGCCTCGCTGTAGTCCGAAGCACAAAACCAATCATTTCCAGGAGGTGTGTGATGCTCATAAAACTTTTAACTGGGTTACAATGCATTTTTCTCTGCTGTGCTCTGGGGGTTGAGGCACAGCCCAAATACAATATCCAGCGCTATCTGAATATTCGTTGGGCAAGCCGACCCACCTTCTGTCCCGATGGCAACCAGCTTGCTTTCCTCACCAACATCACCGGCACTGCTCAGGTCTGGCGAATCAGTGCCCAGGGTGGGTGGCCGGACCAGCTCACCTTTTTTGATGACCGGGTCAGTTTTGTCCAATGGTCCCCCACTGATGAGCTGCTGGTGTTTGGGAAAGATGTAGGTGGCAACGAGAGGACACAGCTTTATCTAATGCCCTCCGACGGCAGAGAGATCATCAGTCTTTCGGATGTTCCTCAGGCTATCCACGACTTTGGTGGTTGGTCCCATGACGGCCGGTGGATTGCCTTTTCCTCCAACCGCCGTAACCCCGCCTTCTTTGATGTCTACATCCAAAATATCAACAGCAGAGAGACCAGGTTGGTCTACCAGCAAGACGGCAGCAACTTCGCCGCCGGCTGGTCTCCCAATGACCAATACCTCCTTATCTGGCGGCTCAATTCCAGTTTTGATCAAGACCTGTTTCTTCTGGAGCTAAAGACACAAAAAGTAACTCACCTTACGCCCCACCAAGGTCTGGTGCGCTATTCTAATATCAACTGGGCACCAGAGGGCAAAGGTCTCTACTTGACCACCGACCAGGGACGAGATTTTATGAACATAGCTTATCTGGACATAGGATCAGGTAAATTAACTTACTTGGAAGATGACCACTGGGATGTGGATGGACTCGCTGTTTCGAAGGATGGGCGATTTATGGCTTATACTCTCAATGTGGATGGCTACTCTGAGTTGAAGATAAAAGAGCTCTCCGCCGGCGGACGGCCTCTGCCTTCTCCTCCCTTACCGATGGGGGTTGTGGGTAGGTTAACCTTCTCTAAGAGAGGTGAGAAATTGGCCTTCGTCTTCTCTGGTCCCCGATACAACACCGATATCTGGGTCTGGGAGTTGGAAAAAGAGAGGTTGACCCAGGTGACTCATAGTTCAAGGGCGGGTATTCCCCAGGAGAGTTTCACTGAGCCCCAACTCGTCCGGTACAAGACTTTTGACGGGCGAAAGATACCTGCCTTCCTCTATCTTCCCCAGAAAACAGGCAGGTTCCCGGTGATTGTCTACATACATGGTGGCCCGGAGGCTCAAGAAAGGGTCTGGTTTGACCCCATCTTCCAGTACTTTCTCAACCGGGGATATGCGGTGTTTGCTCCCAATGTTCGAGGAAGCACTGGATATGGCAAGGCTTACACTCACTTAGATGATGTAGAGCTTCGAGAAGACTCGGTGAAGGACATCGCCTATGGAGTTGAGTACCTCAGAACTATTGCTCAGGTGAATCCTGAGAAGATCGCAGTAATGGGGGGAAGTTATGGAGGGTATATGGTGCTGGCAGCCCTCACAAGATACCCTAACCTGTGGACTGCAGGGGTAGACATCGTGGGCATTGCCAATTTCAAGACATTTTTGAAAAATACCGGCGCTTATCGGCGGAAATGGCGTATTGCCGAATACGGCGATCCCCAAAAAGACAGTGAGTTATTAGAAAAGATATCCCCCATTAATCATGTGGATAAAATAAAGGCACCGTTGATGGTGATTCAAGGTGCCAATGACCCCCGTGTCCCCCAGTCAGAGGCAGAACAGATTGTTCAGGCCATCAAAGAGCGCAACGGGGTGGTAGAATATCTGCTGTTTCCTGATGAAGGCCACGGCATCTCCAAACTGCCCAACCGCATCAAAGCCTACACTGCAATAGTGGATTTTTTGGATAGGTATTTGAAGTAGGCTTTACCGGTATACCAAAAGCACATGAAAACCGGAAGAAAGCATCGCTGCGGTACCTTGGTTGATTGTCGGCTCGGTATGAAACGTAATGCGTGAAACGTGATTAGACATCAATATTGGTGTCATTTTTCACGTTTTACGCTTCATCTCCTCACAGGCACCCATTGGCATAGCAGACTCTGTTTATTTCCCAGATTTCAAGTCCGCCTGGTGTGACTATGTAAGCCGTTGTAATTGGATAAAGATGGTTCCCAGCTTCGACTGTTTAAGCGCTACCGCTCCCTGAGGACATACCTCATTGCAACACCAGCAACGGATGCATCTCCGATGATTGATCTGGGCCTTTCGGTCAACGATCTTTATTGTCTTCTGAGGGCAGGCCCTCACACAGTCACCACAGCCGACACATCTGTTCGGATGGATTTCTGGTCGAGGAAGCAGATAATGGCCGAATCTGTCCCTCCAGGACTTCGGCACCCAACTGATGGCGATCAGCCCATCCTGTACAGTGCTGGGTGCCGGAGGACGAAAATCAGGGATTTTGATCTCAGAAAGACTAAGCCCTACTACCTGAGGTTGAGGCAGTTCATCCCACTTGAACAGTGGGACAGTGGAAGGCGGGAGACCGACGATCTGACTGATAGCCCAGTCTACCGCCAGGCTGTCCTGGCCAGCTAAAAGCAGACCAATATTTCTGGGGTTTCCCCAAGCTGGACCATCGCCCTCCATTCCTACAATTCCGTCCACCACAGTGAGCGAGGGTTTCAAGCAGTTGTAGATATCTAACAGAAGAAGCGAGAATTGCTCAGGATTTTGAAATCTCGAGTGATAGGCCACCTTCATCACTCCAGGCACAGTGCCGTAAAGCACCTTAACTGCTCCGGTGATTCTGGTAAACAGGTGGGTCTTAAGTTTAGGGATAGTGATTATTCGATCGGCCTCCCATAGACTTTTAACCAACTCGAGGTGTTTAATCTGCCTGCCTTGGGGATAGGAGACCTCCTGAGTGCGGGTGTCATAGTTGAGCTCGGCACCGGTGTCATAGGCGACCTTCTCCATACCTGTGATCTTATAAACTGTGCGTAAATAAGTCTTGTTGAAAATCCCTGCTGGACTGTCACCGATGACCACCTTTGCCCCCGCTGACCGGATCTGTTTGGCCACTGCTTTAACTACTGCAGGATGGGTGGTAACCTGTTTCTCTGGGGGATAAGGCCCAGCAAGGTTGGGTTTCAGAAATACCCGCTGCCCTGGCTGGACGAATCTCTTTATGCCGCCCAAGAGGGTCAGAGCCTCTGTCACCGCTCTGTCGACTTTGGCTTCAGCGTAACTGTCACATCTGACTGCAGCTACTTTTGACATAATCCTCCCCGGAGTTGCCTGTTAAGAGTCCAAAAGGGGTTGTTTAAAATTACAAAAAAGGAGATAGAAATGCAAGCTAATAATAAACTCCGCCGATTCACTTATCTGAGGCCGGTGGAGATTGTCACTGTGGGATATTGGTTCCTCTTGAGCTTACTTATTATCTTTTTTCATAGCAACTTACCGCGATGGTGGCTCTATATCTTGCTTCACATCTCAGGTGCAGTGGGAGTGGTGTGCTTGGCTAAATTTACTCACCGCACTGAAAAGAAGTGGGTTATCTATCTCCGAGATTGGTACTTAGCCTTCCTGTTTATTCCAATGTTTGAAGAGATGAACCTGTTGGTTCCGGCGCTGTTTCCCAGGTGGCTAAACCAGAGCTTAATCAGGGCGGATTACTTGATATTTGGGACTCACCCCTCTCTCTGGCTGGAGAAGCTCACCACCCCCTGGTTGACAGAATACCTTATGTTCTGTTTCTCCACGGTCTATTTCCTTCCTTATCTTTTTGGCGCAATCGTCTATTTCAAAAGCGGGCGGGAGCGATACCACCATCTGCTATTAAGTATTGCTTTGGGATTCTATATTTGTTATATTATGTTTTTATTGTTGCCGGCTGAAGGTCCGTGGGTGACTATGAAACATCTGTATACGGTGAGGTTGAATGGAGGGATTTTTACCCGATTGGTCAACATCATAGAGGCAGCAGGTTCTGTCCGGGGTGCTGCCTTTCCCAGCTCCCATGTGATGACCTCCTTTGTGGTGCTGCTTTTTGCTCGCAGATATAGTAGAACTGCGTACCTTATCTTTCTTCCTATAATTTTAGGCCTATTTTTTGCCACAGTATACTGCCGTTTCCATTATGTGGTAGATGTTATGGGTGGACTCGTAGTTGGAGGCATCTCTTCCTGGCTTGCTCCTAAGCTAAATCGACGCTGGGAATTTCTGGGAGAGAGTCTCGGTTGAAGAATCTCAGCAGGGAGGAGAAGGTGAAGAAACAAGCGGTTGTTTCTATTGTTAAGGTTAAAGAGGGTATTAAACAGGCTGTCAGAGAAGCAGTGGATCTGATAGGGGGGATGTCCTCTCTGGTGTCAAATGGTAATAAGGTTTTGATAAAGCCTAATTTCATCAGAGAAGAACCCTCATTCGTAGGCACTACTACCAATATCGAAGTGGTACAGGCCACGGTTGATCTGACGAGAGAAGCAGGGGCACACCCGATTGTGGGTGAAGCCTCTGGAAATCAGTATGATACCGAGGATATCTACAGAAACCTCGGACTCCGAGAAGCCTTGAATGAGGTAGAAGTTTTAGACTTAGACAGGGATGAGATTGTAAATGTCAGGATAAAAGAGGCAAGAGCTCTCAAAGAGGTGGGTGTTGCCCGTACTGCTTTAGAGGCAGATTTCATAATCAGCCTGCCGGTGTTGAAAACCCACATGACTACTCAGATAACCTTGGGAATGAAAAATATGATGGGGGTACTACCCCAGAGGGAGAAGTGGAAGATGCATCTGAGTGGGCTGCATCAGGCCATAGTTGACCTGAACCGGTTAGTGAGGCCAGGTCTGGTTATAATTGACGGCACGGTGGGGATGGAGGGGTTAGGGCCAACGATAGGCACCCCGGTGAGAATGGACCTCATAATTGCCGGCACTGATGTGGTGGCAGTGGAAGCTGTGGGAGCAGCAGTGATGGGATACTCTCCCCCGGAGGTGAAACACCTGATGCTGGCTGGCCAACAAGGATTAGGGGTCAATGAAATAGAGCGGATAGAGATCCGAGGAGAGAGGATAGAAGATGTTGCCCGACGGTTCAAACGCCCCTGTGGTTCAGAGATATTCTTGATCTGGGGGGCTTTCCAGTACCGGGTGGGAAGATTTCTGCTGACCCGTTTTGGTTATGATATAAGGCCCTTTCTTAAGGCTTTCTCCAATATTTATGTCACCAAACCCAAACTTAACAGGGAACTTTGCACCCACTGCGGCGATTGCTTCCAAGCCTGTCGGACAGGGGCAATTGAGATGAAAAGCTATCCAAAGATTGACTATGGAAAATGCTCTAAATGCCTCCGTTGTGTGCAAAGCTGCCCTGCAGGTGCTCTCTCGGTATCCCGAAAACCTGCCTGGATGCTTTAGTAGTCAATCGAAGCAATCTGTGAGAACAGTCTATGACACACCCTGGCAGTCTGTTTGGTTACTTTTTTTATATGTCGGTAGCCCTCACCTTCTTCCCCCTACCCACTCCCCCGGTAGTGGTTTATATGGGGGAGTATCACCCTGCTTTTCTGGTTGCCCTGGTGGGAGGCATTGCCTCCTGTCTGGCCGGTTTAATTGACTACTCGGTAGTCTCCCTCTTGCTGCGGTTGAAAAAATTGTCCAGACTTCAGCAAACCAAGGCCTATAAAAAATATGCATATGTATTTAGAAAGTTCGCCTTCTGGGGTATGATAATCACTGCTTTTACCCCTATTCCTTTTGACCCTATTAAGCTTATGGCAATCACTGCCAGGTATGACAAGGTGAAATACACCTCAGCAATATTTCTGGGAAGGACCCCCAGATATTTCATCCTGGCCAAGATTGGCTCAGTGTGGCATATTCCGCCCCTTGTGTTGCTGCTAATTATTGTACTGCTTTTCGTCCCGGCTCTCTGGAAGAGTCGTGGGGAGATAAAGGTCGCCTTTGCTGCAGTCAGACAGAATTTAAAAGAGAGAAAAGCAGGAGGGCAGAGAGAGAATTAGGTTAATGTTGATCAGAGACAACCGAAAGGAGGTAAGCAATTGCAAATAGGACATTTTGCAGTAGCTTTGTCCATAGCCACTTATGATTGGAATCCAACTACTGTAGGTGTGGTGACGCTCTCCCACTGGCTGCCCAATGCAGACGTACTGTTGATTAAAGCAGGTTGGGCCAAAGACGATTTCCACTGCACTGTGACCCACACCTTCTTATTCGCCCTGGCAGTCAGTGCTCTCTTTTTGCCTTTCTCCACTCACTATGCAAAATTTGTCCTTATAAGCATAGTGGCCCATCTGCTGGCCGATTTGCCCAGCGATATCGGGCAGATGCTTTTCTGGCCATTGTCCAAGAAAAAGTTCACCTTAGCCTTGTGGAAAGACACAGGTTATTGGGGGGTGGAAACTATGAAAGGCGGTTACAAACAGATATCTACCTGGATAGTGGAGCTGGCTGCATTTGCCTTTCTTTTCTACCGATTCACAGTAATTTTTTAAGCACAGAGAGCATCTATACCCAAGGGGTATTTTCTCTGGCCGTCTTCATAGGCAAAGATCTTAAATTTTATGTCAAGTCTTTGAAGGCATCTAATGCAAAATGAAAGACAGGACGTTGCCTTAATAGACCTGTAGGGGAAGGCAATTTTGACTTTTGTACTTTGCATTTTTCATTTTGCAATGCGAAGCCTCTCTAGATGCCTAATACTACAACGATGGTTCAGGATGAGGGTTCAAAAGGGAGCGCCCTGCCTATTTTAATATGAAGCTATCGTTCGTTGTAGCATTAAAGGAACGAAGGGGTGAATGCATATGAGGGCTAAAATAGACGACCTACGGGGCATCAAGGTTCATCCCCACAAGGTAGAGTTGTTTCTCTCCTCTGCTTCAACCCGCCGAGTGTTTAAACTTCTGTTAAAGAAAAGGCCAGGCGAGGAGTCCTACATAGAGAAGATCGCTCGCCGCTACTGTGGAGAGAAGGGTCTGTTTGGTACCTTGGAACAGAGACTGATGTATCCGCTGTTCTATTTGCTTATGGAGGCAGCTCGAATTGGGTTCTTTAAAGTTGACAGGGCATTCATTCGAGAACAAGTTTTCAATCAGCCTCTCTACTTAAAGATTATTCCTTTAGTCTTAGAAAGTATCGCTGAGCTCGGTCTCACCCGGCCGCAGAATTTTGTCAGCCCCTTGTTGGTGGTCTGGAACTTTACCAATGCCTGCAATCTTAAATGCAAACACTGCTATCAAAACGCCACCAGAAAACTTCCCACCGAACTTTCTCTGGAAGAGCGCTTGGGTGTAGTGGATCAGTTGGACGAGATGAAAGTCCCCTTTTTGGCCTTCTCTGGCGGTGAACCCCTGATGGACAAAGAGATCTGGAAGGTAGCAGAGTATGCTAAGCAAAAGGGCATCTGGTTAGCCCTGGCCACCAATGCAACCCACATCACCAAAAAGGTCGCTCAGCAGATAAAAGAAGTGGGCATAGACTATGTAGAGATTTCCTTAGACAGCGCCGATCCTCAAAGACACGACCAGTTTCGAGGGGTCCCGGGATACTGGGAAAGAGCGGTCCGCGGCATAAAGAACTGTGTTGAGCTTGGGTTATCGGTGGGACTGGCTCCTACTTTCTCTCAGTTTAACTTTGAGGAATTGGACGACCTATATCAGCTTGCTGTTGAGTTGAACGTGGACAAGTTTTATCTGTTCAACTTTATCCCTACAGGCAGGGCGAAACAGATAGCCGACTGGGACGTGTCGCCTCAACAGAGAGAACAGATGCTAAGGCGAATGCATAGCTTTATGTTAGAGGAGAAGCTCTCTGTGTTGACCACTGCACCGCAGTTCGGTCGTGCCTGTATGCAAGCTGCCCCAGGAGGGCCTCTGCCTACCTCACATTACAATTTGGGTGTAGGTCTTTCGGCAAAATATATTGCCCGCTATGTGGGCGGCTGCGGTGCTGGTCGAGTTTACTGCGCTCT
>CAZQSC010000037.1:0-16565 GCA_964595705.1 uncultured bacterium
TGGCTGATCTTAAGGCTACAGGAATAGGGGTGGAGACTATCAGAAGGAAGTCCACATCTCTGGTAGTGCGCCGAGAGAGATGCTCCATCCCCGCCTCGTTGTCCATTACCACAAACCTATAATTATCCTTTAATTTTCCCATAAAATTCCTCAGCAGCAGGTTAGGATAGCAGTAACAACCCGCTCCTTCGGTGCGGCCCATAACTAACAGGTCGAAGCCGTTGGATTCTACCAGCGCCTCCTCAAGGTTATATTGGAGATAGGCCTCCTTGGTGATGGATGGAGATAGGCCCTCTTTCTTCTCCATAAGTTCATCCACAGTGCTCACCACTGTTCGGTCAAACTCCACCCCCAAAAGCTCGTTCAGGTTGGCGTTGGGGTCGGCGTCAACTGCCAGAACCGGACCCTTATTATTTTTTAACAGATGGTAGACGACCAATGCAGCCAGGGTGGTTTTACCAGTCCCTCCCTTGCCGGCTACAGCTATAGTGTAGGTCATCCTTTGCTCCCTTACCTAAATATACAATACGGCCTTCAAGATGCCTGGCTGTAAATTTTATCTACATCTACATATTCTCTCACTAATTTCGCCGCCATTTCGATCTTATCCGTGTCCGTATCCCTTATTTTCACCACCAGGTCGTGAAACCGGGAGGCCACGGTGTAAGTATCTTGTTCTGCTTTCAGTACGGGCACTTTTGTTCTTCTGAGCAACTCCACAATGGTTTTGTAAGGGGTTAGATCTCCGGTGAGAATAAGTCCTGCAATTCGACTCTCTTTCTCTTGCTTTATCATCGACGAGCCTATGATGGCTAAGATCAGATCCTCCCTGTCCCCAGGAGTGATAACCAAGGAGCCGTGATGAATGTATTTCAAGGCATTGTGAGGAGACATAGCACCTACTACAGTGTTGCCAACTTTGTTTTCCAAGAATTCTTCCCCGTGCATCAACTTCAGGTTGAGTGCCTCTTTAACCTGCCCCATAGTTGGGCGAGATAATGCCTCAGTGTAAGGGATGACCCCAAGGAGCTCAACCCCTTTTCTCTTAAGTCCCTTTTTCACATAGGTCTGTATTTTATCCATCTTCTCTGGCAGCACCTTATTGACGATCACCCCGATCAGCTCCACCCCTTCTTTTTCAAAAAGCACCTTGTTTAACATAACTTCGTCAATAGGTCTGCCAATCCCGCCGATAGTGACTAAGACCACTTTTGAGTTCAATATTCTGGCCACGGTGGCGTTGTTCAGGTCAAACACGGACCCCACTCCAGCATGTCCTGTGCCTTCAATCATCACTAAGTCATTACCTTCTGCGCAGCGAGCATAAGATTTTTTTATGATGGATATCAGCTCTCCCAATCTTTCCCGCTCCAGATATTTTTCTGTGAACCCTCTTTCTACTGCGATGGGACTCATCTGCTTAAGCTTCCTCGGATGAGTTCCCAGAATTTTCCCCACCAATACAGAGTCTTCGTCTACTTTATGACCGTCTATTTCCACATATCTCTGTCCTACTGGTTTTATGAAGCCAGTCTTGGGGACTATCTGCTTGAGGTTCAAAAGTAGTCCGAGGCTGATCATTGTCTTTCCGTCATTCTGTCTGGTGGCGGCGATGAAAATCTTTTTCTCTTTGCCCATAGGTGCACTTCCTTGTTTAGTGAAATCTCCAGGTGGCAAGACAAGCCTATTTCAGTGACAATCTCTCCACCACCGCGGGGAAACGGGCAATATCGGTGTGAGGCAGGAACAATGCCCCGGTGTATTCGCTCATAAAAGCGGGTTCAGCACTGAGTTCTATGTAAGTCATTCGTCTGGCGATATCTCGAGCTTTTATCATTGCATCGTAAGAGAGCAAGGCTAATCTGGCCCCAGTTAAGGAGCTGTTGCCAATGAATTCAAATCTTTCTCGGGGCAAATCTGGCAACAGACCTATCCAAATGGCTTTTTCGATGTTCAGGTAGTTCCCGAATCCTCCGGCTATATATATCTTCTCCACATCCTGCAGTTCCAGTCCCATCTTGGTTGCCAGCACCTTGGCGGCAGTGTAGATAGCGCCTTTAGAGCGGATAAGATTGGTGATATCTGCCTGGGTGATAAGGATATCGTCCCCGGTGCCGCTGTGCTCCGCCCAGACTAAAACGAATTCTAAACCTTCAGAGCCTTCTCTTATCCGATCAGTGGAGATATCACCTCTGATTTTCCCTGAACGGTTGATAATTTTTGCCTTAAATAGTTCAGCCACCGCATCTATGTAGCCAGAGCCGCAGATGCCGATAGGTTTGGCCTCCCCCACTGTGGAGTAATGCACCTGATAATCTCTGGGCTCTATCTCCACCCTTTGTATTGCTCCCTGCATAGCTCTCACCCCGCAGCGGACACCGCTTCCTTCGAAGGCAGGGCCAGCAGAGGAAGAACAGCAGACCAGCCAATCCCGGTTGCCCATTACTATTTCACCGTTGGTGCCGATGTCGATCAACATGCATATCTGTTGAGCCTGGTCGATGCCGCTGGCCATTACCCCGGCGGTGATATCGCCTCCTACATAACCAGAGACCCCGGGCACCGTGGCCAGCAAGCCCCGGGGATTGATCTTTATCCCCGCCTCGGCTGCCCTGATTACAGGCATAAAATTGGCAGTGGGAACATACGGCTCCCGACGGATAGGAGTGGGGTCTACCCTGAGCAACAGGTGAATCATCGTCATATTCCCCGCACAGGTTACTCCCGTGACTTCGTTTAAGTTCACCCCCTGTTCCGTGGTCAGGGCGGAGATCAACTCATTGATAGTATCAATGACTGCATGATGCAATCTCTCCAGCCCATCGGCCTTTTTTGCATATATCATCCGGCTGATTACATCCTCCCCGTAACTTGCCTGGCGGTTATGCGTAGCCTTAGTCCCCAGAACTTCGTGGGTGTTAAGGTTTATCAGTTGGGCCACAATGGTAGTGGTGCCTATATCCAATGCAATACCGAAATTCCTATCGGAGGTGTTGCCAGGCTCGATCAGAACTACCTCCGTGGTGCCATTACGCTTACCCAACGTGACAGTGACCTCCCAATTGCTTTCTCTGAATAGGCGTCCTATCTTTTTGACATTGGCCAATCCGGTCTGCAGAAGCGGTATCTCCCGCTGGCGTCTGATCTCCCGGTAGAGACGCTCTAAGTCGCTGATATTATCCTCTAAGGTGGGAGGGGGCAGTTTCAAGAACAGTTTAGTGGCCAGAGGGGAATGGGAAAAGATGGCCCTCTCTTCTATTTCTATGCCTCTTTCTATCTCTTCTGCCCTGCTGAACAATCCGGCCAAGCGGGTGACTTTTGCCTCTTCGGTCAGAATCTGCTCTTTCGCCAACCCTGAGCTGGGAGGTACCTCCACGGTTGTATCGCTGTGAACAGTGGTGCGGCAGGCCAGCACATATCCCTTCTGACGCTCCTGTTCGGTCAATCGGCCGCTGGGCTCAGAGATGATCTTACCCTCCTTCACGATCACCTTGCATCGCCCGCAAACTCCCTCTCCCCCACAGGAAGAGTGAATGTAAACCCCAGCAGCCACAGCTGCCTGCAGGATATCGGTGCCCTTAGGCACTACAATCTTCTTGTCAGAGGGATAAAAAGTAACAGTACAGGTGCTCATAGTTTGCCCTTGTTAAAGCTTAATTTATATTTACATTCTGAATTTTCACAAAAATATTACCATTGGAGACATAAGGAACAAACTTTCCTTATGTTAGTTGAATTATCCATCCCTTTTCTTTAGAAGAAGAAAAGGGACCAAAAGAAGCGCCCTTTCCCCAGGCGTAGGGCCTGAGGAAAGTCAATTGCCTGCAGTATTAGATCTTCCCCTCCCCCAGGCAGCGGGGGGCAGCTTTGGTCCTATGGCCGCTTGGGGAAAGAGCAACTGCCCCACCTTTTGTGCCCCTGATAAATTGCCTCGGGATTCAAGAAAAGATCAATTACGAGGAGTGAACATCCCGAATCTCCCGCAGGTTCTGAACCTGCGGGAGGTTGCCCGGAGATCGCGGTTATTTTCGGAGTAAAACAATGTCAAATGCCAAACCCCTTCGGGGAATATCGGAGGTTGATGATTAGTGATTCGCTCACCTTTTTACCACTCACCAATAACCAATCACCGGATCTGGCCTGTAAGCTTTCTCACCGTCTCCTCACACACTACCACCACATCCTCAGTAGAGAGGTAGTCGGTTATGTTGGCATCGAACAGAACCTTGCAGTCCGACGGGAACTCCTCGTCACCCTGGTAGAGGGCAAAGATTATTGGAACTCGGGGAAACACCTGGATTTTGGCCGAAAAATCAGTGACATCTATCTGGATGCCCTTCAGGGCCTGGGCTGCTTTTAAGAACAACGAAGGGGCATCTCCAAAGGCCTTTAAGAACGGCCTGTGCACCCTGGCTGCAAACACACGGTAATATGCGATCCCTCCTGGAATCTCTCGGAAGTCTATTAACCTGCCAGAGGGCGGGGTGCCTTTGCTCTGGGCCAGATAGTGTAGAATTACAATCTTCTCCCTAAGGCCCACCTCTTCCGCCCGATCCTGACAGATGATCTCTACCTCTGGGAGGTAGATCAGGTATCTACATCCCAGATAATCCACCTCTATGCTGTCCCGGGAGTCTACTGTTCTGAGTCTGGCTCCGCTTCGGAGAGAGACCCCGCCGGGGTCTGCTTTTTTAAATTCCGCAACTGCCAGTTGCAAGGCTCTGTTCATTCTGCCGTCCTGAACCTCCCGCAGGTTTCAAACCTGCGGGAGGTTGCCCGGATATTTTTATCTAACCGCAAAGGATGCGAAGAAGACGCAGAACTCACCAAGATTCTACTGTTTTAGTCTGGAGTAGGTTGATATAGTTTCTACGGATTGACTTCAATAGCCATTTCGTTTTTGACCAACAAATTTCAGCCTCTACCTTCAAGACTCTGCGCTTCTTGGTGTCTCCTCTGCGGCCTTTGCGGTTAAAATTGTCAAAGCTCAGTTTACAATTTGAGCCAAGAATGGGAATAAAGAGAGTGTCCTAACAACACCTTTGTGGTCTTTACATAGTCGACTTCTTCTGGGGTCAAACTGTTGAGGTCTGGTTCCTCTCCATCCATCATCCGCCAGACCAGCCTCTTGATGTTCTCCTTTCCGCCCCTGGCTATCTCTACCAGCTCCTGGTCGAAGGCGTTGACGATGGCCGAAGAGAGCCCGTATTTCTCCAGCATGATCAGATAGGTTCGATTAAGGATGGGACGAAGTTCCGCTGGGGTTCCGTTGGAGACATTGGAAAGTCCGCAGGTGGACCTACATCCTGGTGCCAGTTCCCTGAACATCTGCATAAACTCAGTGCAACCTCTGACCTGGTCCTGTTGGGAAGAGACGGGCAGGACAATGGGATCAAGCCATATATCTTCATTGGGGATGCCTTCCTCGGCAGCCTTAGCCATAAGTTCTGCTGCCAGCATCCCCCGCTCGCTGGCATCTCGGGGAATGCCCTCAGGGCCTAAGAGCAAGCCTACAAACCCGGCGTTGTACTTTTTTACCAAAGGGAAAAGGGCCTCTATCCTTTCAGGCTTGCAGGAGATGGAGTTGATGACAGCCCTACCTTTATGAACCTTGAGTCCTGCCTCTATGGCCTCTACATTGGTGGTGTCCAAAAACAGGGGAAGCTCTACCACCTCCTGGATAGTGGTCACTATCCATTCCATAAGTTCAGGACCCTGCTTTCTTGCCGGGCCTATATTAATGTCTAAATAGTCCATTCCCGCCTCTTTCTGTTTTATCGCCAAATCCTGGACTATTTCTCTCTGGCGCTCCTTTATTGCCGGGCCGAAATGTTTAGAGGTAGCGTTTATGTTCTCCCCGATAAGAATCATCGTTTACCTCCTGGAAATAGGTAAATGCTGACAAATGTTAGCTCACGTGTATCTCCAATTGACTTTCTCCACTTCCAGAGATCTGCTCTTCCTGAGCTCAATCCGCTGATTTTCTTCTTCCTTTTCTTTGCTTGCCCAAACAAAAGAAAGCGAATCCAGAGGAGAATTACTAAGCTTAAGTACCTATCTTAATTTGGCTTCCAGGTCTTCAGGAAGGCCGGTATGTGAGCTGCCTCTCGAGGGCCGATCAGTATCTGCCAGTCTGGCAGTTCTTCTTCCAGCTCTCCAGAGATCTGGGCAACATAGCCAGGGATGATCAGTTTCCTGTGCTTAACCCGGTCGGTGATGCCAGATTTTTTCACAAAGGGAGCGATAGTTTCGGCAACAAACTTATCTGCCGCCCAGGCAGTCATAACCGATAGCCCCTCGGTATCCTGGACCAAAAGCCAACTGGGCACCCTGCTTGTCTCTATCTCTCCGGAGACGATGAAATAGGTGAGCGAGAAATTAGTGGTGATCAGAACCGGAGATTCCTCCGTGGGACTGCCCACTTCATAGATGCCTTGTGTGGTGACCATAGGCCGTTGAGGATCGGTGTAGATGTTCATCCGTGCCAACAGAAGGGGGAAGAGGCTCTCCCCCTGGAAGTCAGAGAGCACAATAATCCCAGCGTATTTAGCAATCATCATTGAGGCGATCAGGGTCTCCTCCATAAGGTCGTCGGCCATTTCACAAGGGAAAACAATAGTGGGGAAACCCAGGGGGCGGAATTTCTTGAGAAGTGCTGCCCTTCTTATTATTATTTGATCCTCCAACAGTTGCCGGGGAGTTCTCGCCCCTGAGTCAAGCACTAAGTCCTTCAGACCGGCCTGTGTCAACTGGGTGGTGAGCTCTGCCAGCTCGTCTAAATTCTCTCCTCGGACTGTTAGGGGACAGCCATTCTGCTTGGCCAACTCCGCCAGTTTCTGCCAATTTTCCCGGGTGGCCGCGTAGAGCAGAGGCTTGCGATCCTGACACAGAGGGAGTGCAGAGGCCAGAATCTCTGGATTCTGGCTCATCAGGATTATGCTGGCCTTGGTACTGGTTCCTACCTTACTGACCACCTGCTGAAATCTTTGGGCGTCTCCGGACTCGGCCTTTATCGCTATCAGCTCAGCGCGCAGCAGCAGTCCCACTCTCTCGTACTGAAGGAGGTTGAATTGTTTAACTCTTCTCTCTATCTCTGCCTCTTCCATAGTGTCAGTGAGCAGCAGGGCCAGGCCGGGAGGATTGACAAATGTCTTCTCGTGGCGAAACATCACTGTCTCACCTCCGATTTTCAGGGCATAGTCTCCGATGCCCACAGTCAGAGGACGGATAGGAGGAGCAGAAGCTTCAGCCAGCTCCTGTTTCGCCTCCTCGGATACATACGGGCAGGCTGATAGCTCCGCCTTTCCTGCCGCCAGACTCATAGCAAAGGCCAGACAGGTGGGGACTCCACACTCGCCGCAGTTCTTCTTAGGCAGCTTCTTAAATATCTCTATTCCGGTCAGAGCCATAGTCTTTCTCCTCCATTGATAAATTTGCTAAGTTTTCTATCTAACCGCAAAGAGCCCAAAGAAGGCGCAAAGCTCGCCAAAGATCTATTTTACCTTCAAAACCTTACGCTCTTTGCGTCTCCTCTGCGACCTTTGCGGTTAGATCCGAAGCTCGGCTTCTTAGGAGAGCTCAGAACAGCGGTTCCATACTCAGTGCCGGATGGCCTTTTTCCTCAAGGAAGGGGAGGATCTCCTCCTCAGTGGTGCCGATGGTCTCATCGGCGATCATATCTGGCAGATCGGGAATGCCGATCTCCTCTGCTCGGGTCTTCAATCTCTCGGCGATCTCCTCTTTGAGTATCTTGGGCATCCAGACCAGTCGTTTTATCCCCCCATCGGCGGAGAGGAACTTTCTCTGGGTTATGTTAAATTTGGAATGGCCCAGAAATCCTGGTGTCTGAGCCCCCCCACCAATGGTGCCAGCTAAGGTGGTGAACTTCATACCACAGGGGGTCATCCCGGTGAATTCACGGTTGACAGTCATCACTCCGTTGCAGGAAGGGAGCACAGCAGCGATACACTCGCAGCATCCACAGGTGGTCATAGGATCGACCATAAGGCTGTAGATGCTCACCTTTTCCAAGGCCCCCCGGGAGGCCTTATGGACAAAATCGTTGCAACCCTTCCATTGGCCCAAGCGGGAATCTATCAGCTCTCCCTTTTTGACCGGCTGGTTGGGACCTTCGGGATTTATTCGGTGAGAGGCCCGGCAGTCCAGCCAGGAATAGGCCCCACAGAGCCCTGTCCGCTCGGGGGTGACAATGCAGACATGATTGGGGGCGAAGGACTGACAGAGAGTACAGGAGTAGAAGGTGTCCACCTCCTCATCAGTCATACCAGCAAGTCTCTCATCTCTTGCCTTCCATACCTTTCTGGCCTGTTCCAGAATTTCTTCTACCTTCTCCTCCTGGGTGTAAAGCTTCACCTGCACTTTATCCAGGATGTTTCCGAACACTTCATGGTAGCGGGCGTGGATGGCCACTCCCAGATGTTTTAATCTCAATCCTTTCTCTTTTGCTGTCTTACTTATCCTTATCCAGACGATATCCCTCTGTCCGATGTGCATCGCTCCATTTATGTAGTTGATGAAGTCATGGATCTGTCTCTCCAGTATCGGCTCAAACTCCTCCTGCATCTCCCTTCCTGCCACCTCAGTTATGATTCCCAGAGGCATCCGAGAGCCTTCGGGTATTTCATCCAAGTCAGGGCCAATGACTTCCACTTTTCCATCTTCCACTTCGCTCATCTCTCGGGTGGTGGTCCACTCACAGGTTGGGGTCACCCCACCTCGGGCCTCGAAGTAGAGGTCTTCTTTCCTCACCCTTTCGCCTTCAAAGGCGGGGCCATAAGGCACAGGCACAGGGACCTCGGAGACGGTGATCTTAAGCCCTCTTACCTCAATAGCCCGGGATACGATCTGGTCGTGGGGGACATTGGAGACCACATGTTCGTAAGTACAAATACCGGTGGGCAGAATCTGAGGGATGTCCGTGTCGGCGATGATGGGGAAGCCAAAATTGACGCATCCTAAGGCATTGGCATACCACTCGTCGGTCACTTGACCCAGAGGCAAAGCAAAAGCAAAGATTCTGTCTTTGTTATAGATGAGCACCTTTCTGAACTCCCCTGGTTGGATTCCGCCGAAGCTCAAGGCGGCTCGAGTGGCGAAGCCAGCGGCGAACACTGCCGCAGTGATATCGGGACCAAAGGAGACCAGTCTGGTCGGCCAGCCGATTTGAACCCCGGCCTCAACCAGTTGTTCAGAGAAGCGCTTGCCATTGTGCTCTGCACACATAAAGACATAAAGGTTCTTCTGTTGGAGCTCCTGGGCGATCTTTACCGCCGTCTCGTTGTCGGGGGCAGCGCCCAGGATGGCGGCGAAGCCGGGGGCGGTCCCGTCCACAAACTCGATCCCTCGTTTTCTCAATGTGATGTCATCAGCCGCTCCCAGCCAGATGTTGCCATCTAAGGGTTCTTCCTGCTTAGTGTAGAAATCGGGGTCTTCCAGATATCTTATGGCCTCGATGAGCTCCTCGGCAAAGAATGTGGCCATCCCTGCATCCAAAGCAGGTGCAAGATAGGGAAGCCAGACCTTTTCTCTCACCGGAGGTGGCAGAAGCGACCGGCATCTTTCCAGCACAGGTTCCATATCGCCAAGGGTTTTCACTGGTACGCCTAAGATGCCGTAGATCACCGGCAGATAATAGCCAGTATTGGGAAATGCCACCTCTTGCTGGGGACCCCATCTGTCCATAGCCTGCTTCCATTTCTCCTCAGCCTGTCTGACTATCCGGTGTGCTCCTCTTATAGCTGCTGAACAGATAAGCTTGGACATCTCGCAGCTCCTCCTTCTTGTGTTTGGGAATTAGCGTGATGCTGTAAGCATCCAGAACGAATTGTTAGCCAAGCTTAAGCTTGAAACGGCGAAATGTACCGATAGCCGCTAATTCATAATTGACTTTTTCTTCCTCGCCATGGCGTCTCTAAGATTACCCAAGCTGCTTCCACATTCTCTTTGCAGCTTTTTAAAAGGTGTTAGTCGAAGTCGGTTTTATTTTGTGGTCGAGGAACTTCCGCCAAAGGAGACGGAAATTCCAATTATAAACCCGAAATCATAGAGACGCCCCCTATTGTTAATTTCGTAGATGCGCACGCTAGGGGTAAAAAGACTTACAATAAAGGTGATGGGTGCAATTAGTCCATGCCAAAGACCAGCCCAAAATCCTGCTGGTTTTGCTCCTGGCAATTGATACTTTGGGTTCTTCATTCCGCTTCTTTAAATCGGGAATATCTCTTGTAACGACCTCCCATGTTAGCTCCAAATCTATTCCAAAATACTCGTGAATGAGAATATCCCGCACACCTGCTATCTTTTTCCATGGGATTTCCGGGTATTTTCCTTCTTATTTCGTCCGGGATATTTTTGACTGCTTCGCCAATGATTTCTATACGGCGAATAATTGAATCTTGAGCTTGAATGAACCAAAGAAATCCTCTTCTGTGTTATTTTCGGTGTACTTTTCGATCAATTTAATACATTGCAACCCAGTCTGCCCCGCAACCGCCTCTACACCGCCTCCAATTCCCGTCGCTTGGCCATATCAAATAGCACCCTCTCTCTGGCCTTGTCTATACCTAAGGCCTTGCGTTTTTTGTCAATGTGTGCGATTATAAGCTTGGCCGCCTTTATCGGATCAGGCTCAAAGGCCCAGTTTGCCCCGGCAATGCCCTCCATTTTCTCGAACAGAATCCGGGTCGTCTCCTTAGCCCCTAAGGTCGGCCAGGTGACACCGAATACTGTAAACACCCCCGAGGCCACGAAGTATTGACCAATGGAGACAGCCTTTTCACTCATCCACTCCGGAGCGGCACCGGCAGCAGGCAGATCACTTAAGTCATCTCCTAATCCACCCTCTTTTACCATCGCTGAGGCAGCTATAAGGATACGAGAATTGTCCACACAGGAGCCCATATTGAGCACCGGCGGTATCCCCACCGCCTCACAGACCTCCCTCAGTCCATCTCCAGCAAACTGAGATGCTGCCTCCGGTATCATAAGACCTGCCTTAGCACAGGCTATGGCCGAGCAACCAGTCTGAAGCACCACCACATCGTTTTTGATAAGCTCTTTGACTAATTCAACATGCACCCAGTCCTGTTTCACTTTAGGATTATTACATCCCACCACTCCAGCCACTCCCCTTATTCTCCCATTGATGATGTTGTCATTAAGCGGTCGAACAGAGGCTCGGTAGACCCCGCCGAGAAGATAATTGATGGTTTCGTAACTGAAACCGGATACATGTTCTATCTTATCCCGCGGAACAGCTACTTTCTCAGGGCGATTGGGGAAGTTCTCTATCGCTGTCTTTACAATTTCCTTGGCCATCTTAAGGGCATTTTCCTCACTGAACTCTATGTATATAGTCCCAGGGAATTTGGCCACCGGGGAGGTGCTGATAATCTTGGTGTGGTAACATTGAGCCAAATTGCTCAGTGCAGGCATAATACACTGAATATCCACTACAATAGCCTCAACGACCCCGGTAATCACAGCTAACTCCTGCTGAAGAAAATTGCCTGCTATGGGAATTCTGTGGCGCATCAGCACCTCAAGTCCAGTACAACACATGCCTGCGATATTTATCCCCTTAGCGCCCTTCTGCTTGGCTAAATCTAACAGCTCTTTGTCTTGAGCCGCTTCCACAATCATTTCCGAAAGCAGAGGTTCATGGCCGTGGACGATGATGTTCACCTCGTCTTCACTTAGAGTACCCAGATTGGCCTCTCCCAGGATGGGTTCAGGGGTGCCGAAAAGGATATCCTGGGCATCGGTGGCCAACATAGAGCCGCCCCAGCCATCTGCCAGCGAAGCACGCATTCCCTGAAGTAGAAGGTGCTCGGGGTCGTGGTCAACGCCCATATGGGTTCGGTGCATAATCTCCACGATCTCACGGTCTATACCCCGGGGAGCAATTCCTTTTTTACGCCAGAGTTCCTGCCGCCTCAGTGGGGCTTTTTTTAGGTAGCGGATTTCTCCCTCCTGGTTTCCAAATTCCGCCAACACCGCCTTTGCCACATCCTTGATTATTTGCTCAGTACTCCTTTCTCCTACCTCAATCCCGAAATCCAGAGCAACTGCTATCAGTTTCTGTTCATCCTTGATCTTATAATCGGGAGCCTCGCCATTGGCCAACGCCAGCAGGGTTAATGCCACTCCTCGACCATGATCAGAGTGAGCAGCGGCCCCACCAGCAACCATCCGAATGAAGTTTCTGGCGGCAATGGTGTCAGCAGTTGCCCCGCAGACTCCCGCGCTTGCCCCTTCTCCAAAGGGGTCTATCCGACAAGGGCCCATAGCGCAATTCTTACAACAGATGCCTAATTGTCCGAACCCACATTGGGGAAGTTGAGTTTCCAGCCTATCCCAAACAAGCTCTACTCCATCCTCTTTGGCCTTCTTGACCAAAGGTGCTACCGCTTTGTCAATGCTCTTTTCACTGTCTATCATTTCTGTCTCCCTTCCGTAAGTGGAACTTGCATTACGCCGCTGTAGGTGGGCTCTGAGAACTCTCCTACGGCGAAAAGTGGAAAGTCTAGAGTAAAAAAGTGTCTACACCCCATAAAGCCAACTACATACGGTGCTGAATTGCAAGGACGACCTTAAACAGCCCCGCAGGGTTGCAGTTTTCTCCCTGGCTCACAGGAACTGGTACCTCACGCTGTTTTAACCAACTCGCCGGTCACTGAGATACTCTCTCGGAAACCCTCTTTTTGCTCTAGCAAATGGGATACCCTTGCGTATTCAAAATAGTCCTCAATGAGGATATCCCTTACCGATGAAATATCTGCCTGGCGTCTTATCAGTGCCATATATACGCCGGCGTTATCGATGTCGCCAACTAAGACAGCGCCGACCAATCTGTTGCCCTTCAGCACAAGTTTCTTATAGAGGTAGCGTTGAGGATGGAAACGCACTATCTGTTCATAGCCTGAGCCCTGCACATTCACCTGGGCAATCGATATGATAGGCAACCCGAAAAACTCCAGAGAGTTGGCTGCTATGGACCCGGGATACTCTTTTTCTTCTCCTGCCATATTCAAACCAGCGATCCTACCTTGTTCAGTGGCTGCTGTCCACAGGGCGTTGATGGCTGGCTGGCTGGTCACCATATCTGTAGTTTCGGCCACATCTCCTGCTGCATAGATATCCTCAATACTTGTTTGTAGGTGCTGATCAGTGGTGATGCCCCAGTGTATGTCTAATTTGCCTTCAACTAAGGAGGTATTGGGCTGCACGCCTTTTCCTACTACAATAATATTGCAATCTATCTGTTCATTGTTGTCCAGAACCACCTTGTTGAGTTGGCCGTTGCCCATAATTTTCTGCGCACCCAAACCGGTTCTAATTTTTATACCGTTTTCCTGAAGCCAACTGGCGATTAGCTGAGCTGCCACATCATCTACCACCCGAGACAAAATCCGTGGTGACTTCACGATAATCTCCACTTCCATACCCCTCTGTCTCAGGGCATAGCCGACCTTCAGGCCGATTAGCCCTCCGCCGAAAATCAGGGCATTACCACCTTTCGCGCTTAATTGGGAAATATTCTTGGCATCCTCCAATGTCCTGAATCCAAACACCCCACATTTCTCCTCCCCTGGCACACCTAAGGGCTTAGGAGACGCACCGGTAGCGATAAGAAGCCTGTCATAAGGCAGCATTTTCCCATCGGCTAATCTTACCTTGCGCTCCTCCGGCTTGAGTTCCACCGCTTTTTTATCCAACACCAAGTCTATATTGTTCTTCTGGTAGAAATCTTCCTCTCGCAACAACAGATCTTTTTCCGTGTGGGTGCCGGCGAGATAGTTAGATATGAGGCACCGACAATAAGCCAGGCGATTTTCATCTGAGACTACCGTAACTTGACCACGGGAATCCAGCTTTCTTATCGCTTCTACCGCACTTATGCCGGCTGCACAATTGCCAATTATGAGGTAACGCATTGGGGAACTCCTTTAGCTTTTGACATCTTTATAAATTCCTCTGCTTCACAGAAGAACAGCGCCCCAGTCGGACAGGCAGCAACGCAGGCTGGCTCTTCGCTGTCCTGGCAAAGATCACATCTTAAGGCGATCTTCTGCTCCTTGCTCGGTCTTATTACCCCATAGGTGCAGACCATCACACACATCCAGCAGCCGATACACCTCTGTTCATCAGAGGTTACTAAACCTGTTTGGGGATCCTTAGTTATTGCTCCAGAGATACAGGCATCCACACAATAAGGCTCTTCACAATGACGGCATTGCACCGGGAAGGTACGATACCTGTGGTCTCTTTCTACATTGACTCGGGGCAGAGGTCTCGGTCTCTCCTGGATAGCCGAAAAGAGGGATTTTGAGCGGGAGTGTTCAACTGCACAAGCGATTTCACAACTTCTGCAGGCCAGACATCGATCGATGTCAACGAATATACGTTTCATCCTCTTCGCCTCCAGTGTACTTTCTCAAGAAGTTGTAAGTTTCTGTATTGTCCTGCGGATCAATCTTATTGCCTCGGGATGTCTCATAATTAACAAGTCGGCACCGGCCAACAGCAAAATCACACCGGTTAAGGCCTCCAGAAGTACGCCCCGGTTAGCTTCATCGCCCAATTTTGGGTCTTCCTTCTGGCTTATTTTAACCTCCTTCTTTTTCCAAACATCGGTAGCAAAATTGGCTACCATAGGGAACTGCAATTTCTTATCCTGTTGAGTTAATGCTGCCTGTCGATCGCGCTCCATCACCGAATAGGTGTATTCTATCCCATAACCCAAGCTACACCCCCCAGTATTCGGGTCAACTATTATCTGCTCATCCGGCAGGCCTAAATCTCCCAATAGGATATTCAATTGCTTAGCAAGATTGATATCAATGGGGGTTGAAGCCACCACTGTATGCTTATAGGCAATGGCAACTGCCCCTATCTTCTTATAATTTTTGTCTGTTGCCGGTCCCAAGATCAATCTTTTATCCTGACAGACTTCAGCTATTTTTGTCAATACTTCGGCATCCTTTTCATCATTTTCACAACCCCAAACAATTAAAGGAACCTCAATGGCTTCAGCTACTTCTTTAACCACTGGCGCTACCTCATCAGCCGACTTATCTAAACCATTGGGGTCAGTTGAGGCCAGCCGAAGACAGATCAACTCGGCGTTAAATTTATTGATACATTTTTTAGCCCAGGCTACTGGATTATCAATCACATCCTGAAATGGTTCCAGGATTGCCTGTGGCCAATCCTCGGGTCGACAATCATAAACCTCCATGGCAATACAGGGCAGATGGGGCATCTGTCCCTCAAATAGATGAAACGGGTAAGAGCTCTCCCCACCCACTGTCACCGCCCGGTCACCCTGACCGAGGGTAATCTCTTTTATCACTCCTGAATAGGTGATCTTCGGAATCTCAATCGCCACTTCCCTCTCCTTTCGCTGGATCAAGCAGGGGTTTTCCTTCTCTCACTTCCGTACCATTCTTTGGAGAACCAGTACCTCTCCGCGGTCTGCAGGTACTTCAACATCTCCTCCCGTGTCCTCAATTTTTTCCGCCAATTATACGATTTCTCCACTTTTTCAGGCTCACAACTCTCCTGGGAAGGCTCTCTTGATTCATCCATCATTGCCTCCTTTCAGCATTGCTTGAGACTGGTGTTAGCAATTGATGAAGACTGGTTGAGATTGGGAGGGGCAAAGATAATCCTCGAATTTTGGCCTACTTGAATCTGTTTGTCCTTTGCTCCCCTTGTGATTTTTAATGGATTTCTTACGAACGGATGGAATTTGAACTGTCCAGGTAAGCAGCGATCTTTCTCACCTCTTGCAAAATTCCCTGGTGGGGAACAGAGTCGCTGGGAATGTTCAACAAGGGCTCGCCTGGTATCTGTTCGTCGTAAGGAAGAAATCCCAGAAGCTCAAAATGAGGCATATTGGTGACTAAAAACTCCTTGTCCGATTCTCTGCGGATTTTATTCCCCACAGCAGCGATGTTTTTCAAGCCGATCTCCCCAGCCAGTTTTCTGATTCGATGGGCGGTCTCTGTGCTCAATCGGGTAGGTTCTACGACCACTATCAACCAGTCTACTGCCTGGACAGTCCCTCGGCCCAGGTGTTCTATCCCGGCCTCCATATCGAGGATGACCACCTCTTCCCGCTCTACTATTAAGTGGCGGAGCAAGGCTTTCAAAAAGGCATTCTCCGGGCAGGTGCATCCTAATCCACCGCCCCTTACCGTGCCCATCACCGCGAGGCTTATCCCTTTGTATCGAGTGAAGTAGCTGTCTGGAATGTCGTCTACCTTGGGATTGAGTTTGAAGTAAGGGGAGAAGGTGTTAGGCTTGGCGCCAGTTCGTTCTTCAATCAACTGTTTCATCTGGATCAGGGGGGTTATCTGGGAAGGGTTGGGGAGACCTAAGGCGAGGGCTAAGTTAGCGTCGGGGTCGGCATCTATGGCGAAGACCTTACAGCCCTGTTCCACGAATAGCCGGGCTAAAATACCTGCCAGCGTAGTTTTGCCTACCCCTCCTTTGCCAGTGACGGCTATTTTCATATAATTCCCCCTGGGGATAGTAAATCT